>DMVN01000008.1 GCA_003476685.1 Acidobacteriota bacterium
TTCTTAACCAACCGGGTTCATCCGGATGATAAAGGTGAAATCATTACTCTGCGCAGCAAGGTGGCTAACGTGGTAGCCGCTGCCATCATCAAAAAATAATTTTCTATTTTGAAAATGAAACAGAAAATTGTTATGCTGGAAAGCAGCTCGACCCCTTAAGGAGGGTAGGATGAAATCTATGGATTTTAATTTTGAGGTCAAGCTCAGGTCAGCCTACGAAGCCCTGGTCCAATCGGTCAGCCTTTTCCGGCTCTATCTTGATGACCAGACCGCAGCCTCCAGTCCTGAATATTATCGGGCCAAGAGCCTGTTGAAAGAGGGAAAATTATTTTTTGAAGAGGTGATGAAAGAGGCCAAGAAATTGCTCGGGCCGCTGCCACCGTACTCCACACCCGAATATGCCAAATGGCGAGAAGAAACGGCCCGCGACCTTAAGCTTGCTCTGGGTGAAAGGGTTGACTATGAAGAGATAAAAAAGCTTCTCCTGTCTGATGCCTGCCTGCCGCGGCTGTTTTCAGCCGAAGAGCTGGAATCATACCTGCAAAAGTATTTTGAGCACCAGGGCAAGGGCAAGAGGAAAATGGAAAACCTAAAATGCCGCTTGGCCATAGCCCGGCTCAACGACCTGATCCAGGAAGGGGAAGAGCTCCTGCAGAAAGCCCAGAAAAAACTGCAATCTACCCTTGTTTAAGATAAGACCGAATTGGCCGGTCTCCGGCCCTTTATTCATCTATTGGAAAACCTTTTTCAGCAGGTCCACTATCTCCAGCGCATAATTCACTTCCAGCAGAGGAATATTCTTCCGGGCGGCAATCTGGCTGAAACGACCATCCTTGTTTCCGTCCCGGGTGACGATGAGCAGGTTGGCCCGGGGTGCCACGGCCTCGATCATCCTTTCATTATCACTGCCCGGGGCTCCGCGCTTGGATTCACCTCCGATGTGGACAGCGATGATGAAAATCTGGTTAGCCTGGCAATAGTCGATAACTTTCTTCAGGCGAGCTTCCTCGGCTTCAACCGTCAACCCGGAGGCGCCCATACCTTTGAGACTGGCCCCGATGGCCATAATTACTGTCCGGTAGGGTGTGCCCTTCTTGAACCTGGTCAGGTCGGTATGGACTTCGGCATGAAAGCCAGGTTCGGACTCCCGGTCGCCCAGGCCGACTCCGTCGGCCAGGATTTCCGGAGTAGGAACATCGCAGTAATCATAGCCCAGTCCGGCTTCTTCCATGATGATGTTGATAGTGGTGACATCCGGGCTCTGACCGGCAGAGGTGGTCAGCACCGGCAGGCTGGCTTTGGGCACCGTCTGGGCGAACAGCCACCAGCCCGCGGCCAGCATCAGGACCGCTATTACGGTTGACCAGAGATTTATTTTTTTCATGGCGTCCTCCAGTTATTTTTTCTCTTCAGATTCGAGAAGCACATCAAAAGCCCTGACCGCTTTTTGCCAGAGGTCGGGATAGGTGGGGAAACGACGCTGGTAAGTTCTCTTTTCCACGTTATAGAGGTAGAGATGGTTGTATTTAACCAGCAGCTGGTCGCCCAGTTCCCACCAGGCCTTCACCACATTCTGGGCATTGTTCAGGCAGAAGCCAGTCAGAAATTTCAGAGCTTCCCGGGGATTCTTTTTATACAACTCAGCTGCCTTCCGGTCAATTTCCGGGATCTGGTCAATGACCGGCTTTTCGTATTTTAGTAGCGCCTGTTCCACATCTTTGATGGCTTCGGAGTAAATGACCTGAACGTGAAAGTCGACGTAGTCAAAAGCCCAGCGGGCCGAATCCCGGTTGAAGACCCAGTGGTCGCCGATGGAAAAGGAGCGGGGCAATTCGGTCACCCCGGCATAAAAGGGCATATAGCAGGCAGTGTCCTGAGAACCGAAGGAAATCCAGACGATTCCGCCGATGGGGTCGGGCAGCCAGTCCCGGCACTGGGTTACGGTGGAATATTCAGCCCGGCTGTCGCAGATGGTCCTGGTCTGACGGTAATAGTTGGGATTCTTGAAAGGTCCGCCCCGCAGACCTTTGACCGGGTCAAAAGGAGTGCCATAGCTGCGGTCGCGGGTGAAGTTGATGACATCAGCCACGGAGATTTTCCGGTCGGGCTTGACGGAGAAGGGCAGGTCCATGTTCGGGGTGCTGGGCGAAAGCTTCAGGGAAGGAGCTACCAGGTCAAAAAAGCGCCAGAGCCTCTGGTAGCGGCCGTTGGAACTGGTGGCGCTTTCGTTGACCGGGGAATAGGCTTTTTTCCAGTTAAAGGGTTGACCGCGGCTCGGGTCATACAGCCCGTTTTCTATGGCGAAGGAGACGACGTGAGCCGAGGCCAGGAAATAATCGGGATTGTTCAGGTCAATCTCGCCGATTCTGGATTCGTTGGGGCAGACGCTGACCTGGTCATCAGGCACTCGCTGGGCGCACCAGACGGCCCCGGGTTTTCCGCTCTGCGGTGTCCAGAGCGGCCCGACCGGCATGATTTCAAAAATCCAGACTTCCTTGGGGTCCGCCACCGCCAGCATCTCGCCATTGTCATGAAAACCGTAGCCGTATTTCTCGGCCAGCTCACCCATGATTTTGATGGCTTCCCTGGCAGTGCTGGCTCTTTCCATAGCTATGATGGTCAGCATGGTGATATCAAAAGCCGGGGTGGGCGTGGGATTGTCCAGCTTGCGGACGTTGCCGATAGTCGATTCCCCGATGGCCACTTGCTTTTCGTTGATGTAACCGAACATCCCGTGATGGTAGGCATAGGTATAGGGAACCTCAGGAATTTCCAGTCCGGTAAAATCTTTTTTGTACAGGTCCCATTTCAGGCCCTCGCTCGGGGGCCAGGTCTTGAACTGGGAGATATGGTAGATTTTTCTCATCTCTCCGGCTTTGTGCCGGGCTGCCGGGACATGGCGCCAGGTCCAGTCACACAGGCCGCAATCGCAGGTATGGGTGGTCATGGTCGAGCCATCAGCCGAGGCCAGCCGGCCGACCAGGATTGAGGTGCAGTTGTCATCCGGCCTGATAACTTCAAGTCCGGGGTTGGTTTTTTCGGCCCGTCCGCTGAAATAAAAAAGGCTCAGGACGGCCAGCAGGACGACCAGCGCCGGCAGGTACCAGCGCTGATTCTTGGCGGTTAGTCGCTTCCTCATGTTATCCTCCAATCAGTAGGCTTTTTAAAATTTTTCATTCGAAAATGATGTCTATCAGGCGAACAGCCTTTTTCCAGGTCTCGGGAAAATCCATTTTCCGCCGCTCAATGGTGCGCCGCTCGCTGTTATAATAACTTAAATGGTTTAACTTCACCAAAAGTTCGTCCCCCAGTTGCCACCAGGCTCTAACTACATTCTCGGCATTGTTTAGCGAGAAGGCAGTCAGGAAGTCCGCAGCCCGGACCGGGTTCTTCCGGTATAACTCCAGGGCCTGGCGGTCGATTTCCTGAATTTGATTCAGGACTCCGTCTTCCCATTTCTCCCTGGCTTTTTTGACCTCGGCTATGGCCACCGAGTAGGCCACCTGAGTGTGGAAGTCGACATAATCGAAAGCCCAGCGAGCGGACTGGCGATTGAATACCCAGTGATCGCCGAGGCTGAAGGAAGCCGGCAGGGCTTTGACCCCGGCATAAAATGGCAGGTAGCAGGAAGTGTCCTGGGCTCCCCAGGCCAGCCAGACAATTCCGCCGATGGGCGCCGGCAACCAGCCCCGGCACTGGGTGACTGTGGTATATTCGGCCTGGCGCACGCTAATCAGACGGGCCGTGCTGTCATAGTTGGGGTTCTGGTAGGGTCCACCTCTGATGCCCCGGGTGGGGTCAAAGAAGGTGCCGTAACCTTTGTCCCGGGTTAGTTCCATTACGTCTTTCACTGAAAGTGGTTTGTCGGGTTTTACCGAAAACGGAAAATCCATGTTAGGCAGGGAAGGAGAAAACCTGGCCGAAGGAGCTACCAGGTCAAAGAAGCGCCACATCCTGGCTCTGCGGGGATTGTCTTTAGCACTGCCTTCAGCCGGGCTGTAGGCCTTTTTCCAGCTGAAGGGCTGCCCGCTCTTCGGGTCCCAGTAGCCATTTTCCACGGCGTAGGAAATAACATTTTCCGAGGCCAGAAAATAATCAGGATTTTTAAGGTCGATTTCCCCGATTCGGGATTCATTGGGGCAAACACTAACCTGGTCGTCAGGCACTCTCTGGGCGCACCAGACGGCCCCCGGCTTTCCGCTTTCCGGGGTCCAGAGCGGCCCGACCGGCATGATTTCAAAGACCCAGACTTCTTCCGGGTCAGCCACAGCCAGCATTTCCCCTCCATCCTCGCCCCCGTAGCCGTATTTTTCAGCCAGAGAGCCCATCAGTTTTATGGCTTCCCGGGCAGTGCGGCACCGTTCCATGGCCAGCAGGGTCAGCATGGTGATGTTGAAGACCGGAGTCTGGGTGGGGTTGGACATTTTAGGGCGGTTGCCTATGGTGGATTCCCCGATGGCCAGCTGCTGGTCGTTCATGTAACCAAAAACACCGTGCAGGTAGCCATAGGTATGAGGCACTTCGGGAATTTCCACTCCGGTAAAGTCCCTTTTGATAAGGTCCCACTTCAACCCTTCCGAAGGCGGCCAGGTTCGGGTCTGGGAAATGCGGTATATTTTCCGGGTAGCACCGGGCCGGTGGTCGGCCGGCGGGACATAACGCCAGGTCCAATCACACATCCCGCAATCGGCAGTATGGGTAGTCATGGTCGAGCCGTCGGCCGAGGCTTTCTTGCCTACCATGATAACCGTGCAGTTTTCACCGCTTAGCACCCGGTCTTCGAGTAATGGAGCCGCCGACTGGTTTGAGACCAGTAGCAGGCCGCACCCTACGAGAATAAATCCCAGAACTAAGAACAGCCAGGCTTTTTTCATTTCAACGTTTCTCCACCAGATTTAATCGGCCTTCATCTGAGCCTGGAGGCCTGGATGAAGCCTTAAATTAAAGTTTCACCACCCTGTCTTTAGAAGCTTCGGCTGGATTATGAAAATAAGCGCCGGTTCCGTTTTTGACCAGGTCTGAATAGCGCGGGACCTGCTTGAGGTTGATGGCCCGGTCAGGGTTCTTCCTGGAATATTGCCTGATGATTTCCAGGGTCACCGACAGGTGCTGTCCGACCCGTCTGTCCAGCGGCCAGCCTGATTCGTCGTAGGGTACGAAGAGCTTTTTCTTCCGGGATAAGCTGAGCAGGAACTCGTCTTGTCCGGTTAAGAACAGCTGCTCGGTCTTGGCCCCGGTAGGCTGGTCGAGAAAAGGAATAGGCGCTTCCAGCAGGAAAGGCAGGGTCTCGGAATAGTCCCCGATTTCCCGGTGAGACAGTCCCCGGAACTTCTCGGGGGAGGATTCCAGGTGATTTTCAAAACCTTCCATGGATTTGACGGTCAGTGAGGCCAGGGTGGCAATTCTCATGGACTTTTCCGGAGCCACGATACAGTTGGTGACCGGAAACATGGTCTCGGCCCCGTGCAGGTCGATGGCCAGGTCCACCCGGTTGTGACGCAGCAGCTCCATGGCTGCCCAGGTTACCTGTTCCATGGGTAAACCATTTTTTCGGCCGGGCCAGGTTCGGTTGGTGTTCCTGATGTCCAGGTAGGACAGCATCTGTTTTTCCGGATAATGGATATAAACATCGGGGTCTGGCCACTGGTCCAGGGGAGAGGCATCACGGTTACCCAGCCTGAATTTTTTCTTTCCCCAGGGCGTGGCCACTGAAAAATAAAGAGGATAACCTTCGCCCGGCCTGGTATTAAGGCTGGCGCTGCGGTTGAAAAAAGGAATGAGGTAAAGCGTTCCTTTTTCCACCACCGCGTTCTCAATCATGATGGCCACGGCCAGCATACCTTCTGGCTCGTTGGCGTGGGTGTTACCCATGACCAGGGCCTGTCCACCCGGCTCCGACCCGGCCAGGATAAAAACCGGGGTATCGGCCATGGTGCCTTTAAGCGGCGGGAAAAAATCGCTCAGCAATTTTATTCCTGTCACTCCCGGGCCGCAGACGATTTCCACGGGAAAATGGCGGTGCTTTAGCAGGGGCAGGCCCCCGGCCGCCAGCAGGCCTAAAAAGATCAGGGCGACCAGGATTTTGAAGCCAGTGCCTGGTGTTTTCATGGTTATACCTTTATTTAATTCTTAATAAACGAAGGATGAAGGGAATCAGGGTCACCAGATAGAGGATAACCCGGTCCCGGCTTTCCTTTTCCTGAAGCAGGTTCTTAACGGTTATAAAAACGAAAAAGGCACTGAGGAAGTAATAGATTATCATTATTATCCTGGCCATCATCTTTTCCCGTCCTCAAGCTGATAATCAAAATAGTTGCTTATCATCCGATCACCAGAAATCTCAGTTTGGAACTGAAAATTATCATCAGCAGCCCGGTGGCAGTAATAATCAGCCAGGGAATCCAGGTCCGCTTCAGGAAATCCCAGTACCGGCCTTCATAGCCCGAGACCATCAGGCTCAAGCGGCCGATGAGAGCTGTGGGAGGCAGGCCGTCGCCCAGCGGCCAGAGCAGGCTCAACCCCGAAATGACGATGGTGGCATGGTAGCCCAGGGAATTCAGGTACCAGACCAGGGGAATGCCAATAATGGCCGCTCCGCCATAGGTCAGGACGCCTTCGGACACCGGGATTATCAGGGGCAACAGGCAGAATAATAAGCCCAGCGGAATGATCAGTACCGAATAGGAAATGAGACCCTTGACCCCGCTGGCGGCCAGGACCTGCTGTAGCATGCCCACTATGACCATTATGGCCAGCAACGGCAGCAATTTGGCCACGGTGGCCTGGGCCACCCGGATGAAATTAAGACGCACGGGGCTCAGGGCCCAAGCCACCAGAGAAGCCAGCAGGAATTCCAGTGGCAGGCCCAGAATGGGAAAGGAAAAGGGCAGCAGGCGGTAAGCCAGCACCAGGCCGAAGAAAATCACAAAAGGAGTCAGCAGGCGAAACCAGTTCATTTTGGGGTGGCAGTCTATTTTTTCCAGGAAAGCCTCCAGACTGCCGGCTGCTCCCCGGCGGCCACCGAGGATAATAATAGTCAGAGTTCCCAGGATGATGACCGGAAGACCCAGGGGCAGTTCAAAGCCGACATAAGGAATGGCCGTCCCGGCACACAGGACCATGGCCCAGATGTTAACCGGGGGAGCGGCCGCCGCCAGCCCGGCCAGAATGAAAAGAATAGCCGGAATTCTATTTTCCTGAACGCCGAGCCCTTTAAGGGCCAGAGCCACCGGCGCCCCAACCACCAGCAACGAAACACTTCCGGCTCCGGTCAGGGCTCCCGGCACCAGGACAATAATCATCAGCAGGAACAGGGCCAGGAACCTGGTCCGGGAAAAACGGGTGACGGCCGAACGCACGGCAAAATTTACCCCGCCCGACTCCTGGATGATGGTGATAAAAAGAGTGGCCGTGAAGAAGACCAGGATTACGTCCAGGTAGGTAAAAGAGCCTTCCACCAGGTGTCTGGGAATATCTCCAGGGGGTGGAGTTGCAAAAATAGAACCGCCGACAGCACCGGCCACGGTAGCCAGGAGCAGGCTCAATTCAACTGAAAGTTTCCTCCACTTGGCCAGGCTATAGGCAACGATTATCAGTCCTGAGACAAGCAAGGTCTGGGTCAACATGATAAAAAATCTTACTCAATAGCCGGGAACAAAGCAAACTATTTTTCACTCAAAAAATCAATTCATACTGAAGCCTGCACTTTTCCAGTTCGGCCACCAGGGCCTGCCGGGCCTGCTGGAAGAATTCGTCGCGGGTATACGCTTCCAGCCGGTGTTTTCGGTAAAAATCGAGGAACTGACTGGCGTAGTTTAGCCTGTCTATAAAAACCTTATCTACCAGACCCCGGAGGCGGCTTACCAGACGAACGGGGTCCTGAGGCAGAAGCGGCCCGATAAAAGCAAAGGTTCTCAGGTTATATTTTTTTATGGTTTCCAGGGCCTGTAATCTACGGCTGACGGGAGGGGCGCCCGGTTCAAAAAGGGCTGCTGTCCGGTCATCATCTGTGGCCAGAGAGAAGCCCACCTCCAGGCTGGCCAGGTCTTTCAGGATATCAAGGTCCCGCACTACCAGGTCAGATTTAGTCTGGATGAAAACGGGGAAGTCATAGAGCCTTAGTTCCAGCAGACATTTTCTGGTCAGCTGGTAATGCTTTTCAACCGGCTGGTAGGGGTCGCAAACCGAGGCTATCCAGACCGTTCCCTTCCTGGCCCGGGGAAGTTGTCTTCGCAAGAGCTCGGGGGCATTGAGCTTGACATCAACAAACTGGCCCCAGGGTTCAGAGTGGCCCGAGTATCTTCTCATGAACAGGCCGGCATAGCAGTAGCGACAGGCATGGCTGCAACCGGTGTAGGGATTAAGGCAATAATCAAAAATCTTGGAGCGATTGAGGATGCTCCGGGCCTGGACCTCAGTAATCTTGAACACAGGATATTTTTACCATATTTTCTGACCTGGGGGCAGCCTTTTGGACAAGGTTTAATAAATGAATCTTTTTTTGCAAAAATTGGTTTATAATATAGTTGAAACAGTAGGTCTGAGATAAAGGAGGAGGCGATGTCTTGTTTTAAGCATAAACTGACTTTAATCGCTACCTTGCTGCTTGGGCTTTTTATGCTGGCCTCGGCCGGGCCACTCCAGGCTCAGTATTTTGGCCGCAACAAGGTTCAGTACAAAAAGTTTGATTTCAAAATAATGAAGACCAAGCACTTTGATCTCTATTACTACCAGGAAGACGAAGAGGTAGTAAAACAGGCGGCCATGATGGCCGAACGCTGGTATTCCCGCTTTAGCCGGATTTTCAATCACGAACTTAAAGGCCGGCAGCCACTCATCATTTACTCCAGCAGCCCCGAATTCCAGCAGACTACTGTCATTCCCGAGGCCATGGGGGAGGGGACGGGCGGCGTGACCGAATCCTTCAAGCGGAGAATCGTTCTGCCTTATGGAGTATCCCTGGCTGAGACTGACCACGTAATAGGGCACGAGCTGGTTCACGCTTTTCAGTATGACATCGCCGGGCAGGGTCATTCCGACCAGGCCCGATACACCGGGGCCGAGCTGAGAGTACCCCTGTTTCTGATAGAAGGACTGGCCGAGTACCTGTCCATCGGGCCGCTGGACCCCGAAACCTCCATGTGGATGAGAGATACCTGGAAACGTAAAGACCTGCCCCAGATTAAGAAGCTGGAAAATTATTACAAGTATTTTCCCTATCGCTATGGCCACGCTGTCTGGGCCTACATCGGGGGGCGCTGGGGCGATGAAATGATCGGCAAGATATTCAAGATGCTGGCCAGAAGCGGCGATTATGAAGCGGTCCTGCAGGGTGTGCTGGGGGTTCCCCTGAAGAAGATGTCAGAAGACTGGCATAAATCCATGGAAGAAGCTTATAAATCCCTGGTCCCGTTAACAGAAACGCCAGACAAATACGGCCGCCTGTTGCTTAAAGGGGCAGAAGAGAATCCTTATAACGTCTCCCCGGTGCTCAGCCCCGACGGGCAGAACATGATTTTCTTCTCTTCCCGGGCTCTTTTCTCCATCGACCTTTACCTGGCCGACCCGGCCACAGGAAAAATCAAAAGGAAGTTAACCTCAACCTCCATCGACCCCCATTTTGAAAGCATCCAGTTCATCAGGTCGGCCGGGGCCTGGGCTCCCGACAGTGAGCGGATTGTGCTGGGAACGGTCAGCAAAGGCCGGCCCCAACTGACTATCATGAATGCCCTCAGCGGCCGGATAGAAAAAGAAATTCCCTTTCCGGAACTGGGCGAAATACTCAACCCCAGCTGGTCACCCAACGGCAAGGAGATAGCCTTCGCTGCTCTGGTCGGTGGAGTAACCGATATTTTTATCTACAACCTCGAAGATAACACTCTGAAGCAGATGACCCGGGACAGCTTTGGCGACCTGCACCCGGTCTGGGCTCCAGACGGCCAGCGGATTGCCTTTGTCACCGAAAGATTCAGCGCTAACCTTCAGTGGCTGGATTCAGGAAATTATGAGCTGGCCCTGCTGGATGTAACCAGCGGTGAAATCAGCCGGCTCCTGGGATTTCCTTCGGGCAAGAATATCAATCCCCAGTGGTCGGAAGACGGTCAGAGTATCTTCTTCCTGTCGGATTACACCGGAAAACCCGACCTGTATCGTCTGGACCTGAAGAATGGTCAGATTTACCAGATTACCAACATCTTCACCGGAATCAGCGGCATAACCCATCTTAGCCCGGCTATCTCCTATTCGGCCGGAAGCCGTAAGCTGGCCCTGTCGGTTTATGAGGGCGGGAATTATTCGATTTACATGATAGAAGCAGCCGACAAGCTGAGCGGCCAGGCCACCCTGGCCCAGCTGGGCGAAAGACCTCTGGCCCTGTTGCCACCCCGGACCCAGCCTGAAGGAGCCCTGCTGGGATTGCTGCGCAACCCTCTTTATGGCCTGCCCAAAGAAACAGATTTTCCCATCACCAGCTACCGTCCGAAGCTGTCGCTGGATTTTGTCACTCAACCCACAGTGGCCATTGGAGTAGACAGGTACGGCACCTATGCCGGCGGTGGCATAGCCGCTTTCTGGAGCGACATGCTTGGTTATCACAACGTGGTAACCATGGCCCAGACCAACTATGAATTAATAGACAGCTACCTCCTCGTGGGTTACATGAATTCCAGGAACCGGATTAACTGGGGAGCCGTCGTTCAGCGAGTACCTTACATCTATGGTTCTTACAATGCTTATTTCGATAATATGGGTGGCCTCCCGGTTTACATCCAGGAAGAATATCTTAACCGGCAGATTGCTTACCAGCTGGGCGGGTTTGCCTACTATCCCCTGAATACTTTTAGAAGGATAGAATTTTCAGCCGGCTTCAACCTGATCGACTTTAACAGCAAGTTGTACCGTTACATCTATGACGCCGCTTATTTTCAGCTCATAGACTATTACCAGCTGGACCTGCCTGCTCCTCCCTCCATAAAATATGGCTATGCTTCGGCCGCCCTGGTTTATGACAGCTCCATTTTCGGCGCCTGCAGTCCCATCCTCGGACAGGCCTACCTGCTGGAAGTTCAGCCCAATTTCGGCAACCTGAATTTCATCAGCGTGATGGCTGATTACAGGCGATATTTCATTCCCAAGAGGCCGTTTACCCTGGCCCTCCGGCTGCTGCATTACGGACGCTACGGTGGGGGCTCAGAAGACCCGCGCCTGTGGCCGTTATTTCTGGGTTATGAAACCCTGGTCCGGGGTTATGATTACAACAGTTTCATGTACAGCGAATTTGATGAAAACAATCCCAATGCCTTTGACTTTAACCGGTTGCTCGGCACCAGGATGCTGGTGGCCAATTTTGAGCTGAGGTTCCCGGTGTTCAGGGTGCTGGGTCTGGGCAAGGGCTATTATGGTGTCTGGCCCCTGGAATTCCTGGCCTTTTATGATATCGGCACCGCCTGGTACTCCGACGAGAAGCCGACCTGGTTCGGCGGCAGCAAGAAGCCGGTCTCCAGCGCCGGGATGGGCCTGCGAACCAACCTGTTTGGAGTCCTGGTGCTGGGTTTTGATTACGTCTATCCCTTTGACCGCCCGGTTAAGGGCTGGCACTGGCAGTTCACCATCACTCCTGGCTTCTGATTTTTACTGGTTGACTTCTTTAACGTAGATGTTTCTGAAATAGACAGGTGACAGGCTGTCGTGGTTCTGGAGGCCGAGATAGCCCTCGCTGGCCAAATCCCTGACCTTGCCTCTGGGTTCGGCTTTCCAGTCAATCACCTTTTTCCCGTTTAATTCCACTGTCAGCCGGTCCTTGATAAAAGAAATCTTGAAATGGTTCCATTCTCCTGTCGGCCGGGAAGCAGCCACAGCCGGGGCCTGGGCATCGTACACCGCTCCCGTGCTGTGAATTCCTTCCCCGGCATCATAAATCTGGATTTCGAAAGAATGATAGATATAATCGTCGCTGGTCGGGACCTCAGGCACGCGCAGAAAGACACCGGAATTGGTGTTTTTCTGGGAACATTTGAATTCCAGTTCCAGGATAAAATCCCGGTATTTTTTCCGGCTGTACCAGAGCAAACCCATTCCCCCCTGGGATTTTAAGATTCCGGTTTTGGGGTCAAGCTCGAAATAGCCCGGGCCATAGTGATTCCAGCCGTGTTTTTCATAAAGACCGCGAAAGCGGCTCAGCAATTGTTCGTAGTCCTGATAATAGGTGACCTTCCTGATGAATTCCAGTCCCTTACTGATGGCCGGTTCTGGGGTCATGACCTCTTTTTCATTTTCATATTCAATGGTTAGATAGCCGTCATAATCCTGCAGGGTCAGCTCAGCCAGGATGGCCCGGATATCAGCCCGGCCGCTACCGAAAGCCGTATCCACAGCATTTTTTGTTCCAAAATCGGTCCGGTCTTTTAAATGGACATCGACTATCCGTCCCTGAAGCAGTCGTAGGCCTTCGACCGGCTTCAGCTGGCCCCGCATCCAGTGCCCGGTATCGGCGCAGACCCCGACCCTTTCATCCATTCCCTGGAGGTAGTTCAGGGCGGTGGCCGGATGGGCGTATTTACTGGGCTCGGGATGATTGTGGACTGCGATTCTGATGTTATATTCCTTGACCAGCTTGTCCAGCACCGGGTAATCCTCATCCCGGGGCTCGGTGACGATTATCCAGATTCCCAGCTGCCGGGCAAACTCAAACACCCGCCGCATCTCGGCCTCGGTCCGCCCCAGGTCCACCACGCCGTAAGCCACCACCTGCATCTTCAAGCTGTTCAATTTTTCCCTGACCAGTTTCAGATGTTCGGGCTCCAGCTGGTGGTTAAACAGGAGGCCGGGCGGCAGGTCTTTGGATAATCTCTGGCCGGGAAAGGCCTGGACGTAGTCAATTCCCAGGGCCTTTGTTTTTTCCAGGGCCTCAAAAAAGGTGTAGCCGCGGTAGGTCCAGCACTGCATGGCCAGCGGGAACTTCTTTATCCGGACGGCGCTGTAATCGGTGTTCCTGACCTGCTGCTTGATTTCTTCGGGAATCACTTTTTGCTGGCCGCCAGAAAGCGGGCCCGCTAAAAATGACGCCAGTCCTAGCAGGCCAACCAGCAACCAGCCAACCAGACCGATGTTTTTTCTAAGGTTCATGTTCTCCTCCCAGGAGATTTTTTATTCTTGCTTTAAGACCGGACTATTTTTTCTTTCTGGGATTCCACTGCCCCCTGGCCACGGCCGGGATAAACTTTTCCAGGCCAGGTGGAGGAAAGGACAGGGTCTTATCCTTTTCTATGCTCATATAAGCAGCCATCAGCAGCTCGGTTACGTTAACCCCATCGTTCCAATTTTCCATCGGTCTCCGGCCTTCCAGGAACGATTCCACCATGTGCCGGTTTTCGGCGGTATAACCATATTCATGTTCTTCGCTGGACACCACCGGCATCAGTCCGACCTCGGCATTCTGTTTTTCTACCAGGTCTTCGCCGGCCTTGCCCTTAACCTTCCGGCTGAAGAAGACCTTCAGACCGGAATCCAGAGTATTAACCTGCATGGAATACTCCGGTCCCAGGAGCTCCATCGTCAGCCGCAGGCCGGCTCCGACGTAGCACCAGGAAGTGGTGGTTTCTACCACCAAGATCTGGCCTTGCTTATCCCTGTACTCAACCACCGACCGGGCAAAATCTTCAGCCGGGCGGCTGGCATAATCCAGCTTGCCCCCGCTGATTCTTTTGAGGTGGTCAACATACTCGGGCAACTGCCACTTGAGGCAGTTGGCATAGGCAGTGATTTTGACCGGCGTCAGCTCTTCCCGGCTGGCTCCGGGCGGAGTCAGCATGAACCTGGCTTCTTCCACCGAATGGCACATCATGTCGTTGAGGACCCCGCCTCCCTGGAGCTCTCCTTCCCAGAACCAGGGCATGTGAGGTCCGCTGTGCTCTTCGGCCGCCCGGGCCAGATAGGGACGGCCGCAGAGTTTGGCTCCCCGCGCCCAGATGATTTCTTTGCCCCGAACCACGGCCGGAGCAAAAACCTGGTTTTCCAGGTAACCGTCAAGCAAGCCAGCCTTCTTGACCAGCTCCAGCATGCGCCTGGCTTCCCGGACGTTTCGTCCGAGGGGTTTTTCGCAGGTAACACCAACCAGCTGGCCCTTGCCCTTGAGGACGGCCTCGGCTATTTCTTCCATGACCATAAGGCGTCANNGTTGGGCGAGCAGATCCAGATGGCATCTATTTCTGGGTCAGCTACCATCTCAGTTATCGATTTATAGGGCCGGGCCTCTCCCACCTTCAGCTGGCGGGCGAGAGCGGCCGCCTCGCCAGCCCTTTTCTGGTCGGGGTCATAGATGCCGAGGATGTCAGCGTTTCGAACCCCAACCCAGGAGCGGATGTGGAAGCGGGTGATGAAACCTGCTCCGACAAAGCCTATTCCCAGGGTTTTCTTTTTGCTTTTCATGGTCAAACTCCTTTCGATTCCTCCATACATCCTTTAATCTTAAAAAAGCAAGTTTATATCAACACGGGCGCCAGCCATTATAATATCAGGCTGCCGCGGCCCCGCCTGAGATTCCAGC
>DMVN01000028.1 GCA_003476685.1 Acidobacteriota bacterium
GAAAGCATCCGGCCAGGTGGCTGGAGCCCTGACCTTCTTTGAGATCCTGACCATCGCTGCCTTCCTCTACTTCCGCCAGAAGAAAGTGGACCTGGCCGTGCTGGAAGTGGGAATGGGCGGGCGTTTTGACGCCACTAACGTGGTCCGGCCAGAAGTCTCGGTAATAACTACCGTGTCCTATGACCACCAGCAATACCTCGGTTCAACCCTGGGACAAATAGCCAGGGAGAAGGCCGGAATAATTAAAGACAATACTCCCTGCGTGTGCGGAGTGAGAAGCCAGGAGGCCCTGAAAGTTATCCGGCAGAAGTGCCGTGAAGTCCGGGCCCCCCTGGTTCTGGCCTTCGGCCCTGGAAGGCATTTTTCCCTGGAGAAAACAGGTGCTGAAGAGGTTTTTGTCTATAAGACCGGTTCCCGCATTTATAAATATTGTCCTTCTCTTCCCGGCCGGCACCAGGGCGAAAATGCGGCCGTGGCCATAGCCACAGCCGAAGTTCTGAGAGAAAGGGGCTGGAACCTGGACAAAAACAGGATTGTCAGGGCGGTGGGAAGCACCACCTGGCCCGGGAGGCTGGAAATAATCAGTTCTGTTCCCCTGGTGATTCTGGACGGCTGTCATAACGAGGCCGGGGCCCGGGCAGTCAGCCAGTTCTGGAAGAGTAAGGTCGGCCAGCCGGGAATCCTGGTCTTTGCCGTGATGAAAGATAAAGAAATAGAAAATATAGCCCGCTGGCTTTTTCCCCTGGCCAGCCGGATTATCCTGACCAGGCCTTCCCTGGAAAGGGCGGCCCCGCCGGCTGAGGTAGCGGCTCGCCTGGGCCGGTACCGGGAGAAGTATTTCCTGGAGGACAAGGTACCCTCGGCCTTGAGGCTGGCCCTGGCTCTATCCGGGGGCCAGGTGCCGATTCTGGTAGCCGGGTCGCTATTCCTGGTGGGTGAGGCCCGGCAGTTTCTCAGATTTTATCAGAACAGGGGATAACCGGGCTGGCCGGCAGGTTGCTTTTTACCACCTTTAATGTTATTTTTTTATTCTTATAAGTGGAAAGGTTAGAACCGTGCTGCAGGTCGACCTGACGTTCGTAGTTGTCTTTATCCTGGTCTGGATTCTGGTCGTGGTCCTCGGCCGGGTATTTTTCAAACCCTACCTGGATATCCGGGAAAAACGCCGGAAGATTCTGGAGGAAAATGAAAAAACCTACAAGCAAGCCATGAGAGAATATGAAAGCCACCTGGAGCAGATTGAAACCAGCCTGAAAGAGGCCCGGCTGGAAGCCCAGCTCTTGAGGGAGAAGGTCATCACCGAGGCCCTGCAGGAAAAAACCCGGCTGGTTTCCGAAATTCAGACCGAGGTCAAGGGACAGGTGGCGGCCGCCCGGGATGAACTCAACTTGCAGACCGAGAAGCTCAAGACCGAGCTCGGCCAGAAGGTAGAAGAACTGGCCAGGCAGCTCGAGGAGAAGATACTTCATTGAGAAAGAGCCCGCAGAATTTTTCAGGACCGCTGTTAGTCGGGCTGGTGCTGTCGTTTAGCCTTCCGGCTCTGGCCGGGGAAAGCCAGGGACATTTTGACCTGGCTACCTTCCTCGGACAGGTGCTGAACTTTGTCGTCCTGTTTGGCGGGCTGGCCTTCCTGCTGCGTAAACCGCTCAATGATTACCTGAAGGGAAAAGCCGAGCAGGTGGCAGCTCGTCTCCGGCAATCGGAAGCCCTCAAGGTAGAGTCACTCCAGAAGCTGCAACAATCCAGGACCAGGCTGGACAGTCTGGAAGCGGAGATAAGAGCGCTAAGGGAAGAAGCAGAAAGAGAAGTCAGCCGGGAAAGGCAGATGATAAAGCAGGAGGCAGAGAAGGAAGCTCAGAGGCTGAGAAAATTGGCCCAGGAGGAAATAGAGGCCCTGTTCCGGGCCAGCCTCAGGGAGCTGAAAGCCTATGCCATCGACCTGAGCGTGGCCCTGGCTGAAAAAAGAATCAGGGAAAAGCTCACCCCGGAGCTACACCGGAAACTCATCCACCAGGCTATTGACAGGCTGAGGTCTCTCCATGAATCATCGGCTGATAGTTAGAAAATATGCCCGTGGTCTGGCCCGGGCGATGGAGCAGGAAGCAGAGTTTGAGCTCTGCCTGGAACAGATCAAAGCCCTGGTGGATTTGATGTCCTCCATCCCGGTTATCCAGTCATCCCTGGCCTCGGCTTTTATTCCAGGCCGGCAGAAGAAAAAGGTGGTTGAGGAAATACTGAAGGGAGACGATTTCAACCCGAAAGTCGGGCGCCTGCTGTGGTTGCTGGTAGAAAATGAAAAAATTTCGCTGCTGCCTGAAATCCTGGAGGAGCTGCCGGTGGTCTGGGCCGAGGAGAGAGGAATTGAAATCTGTGAGGTCAATTCGGCCGTGGATTTAACAGAACAGGAAAAGGCCGAGCTGCAGAAAACGCTGGAGAAAAACTGGCGGAAGCCGGTTCGCCTGAATTACCGGATTAACCGGGAAATCATCGGTGGGCTGGTGCTCAAAAAAGGCAATATCTATTATGATGTTTCGG
>DMVN01000086.1 GCA_003476685.1 Acidobacteriota bacterium
ACCTGACCACTTTCCGCGAAATGGAATCAGATAAGTACGAGCAGTGGCTGGAATCCTGGGTGAAAAAATTGCGGCCGCTGCTGAAACCTACCGCTTCCGTCTATCTCTGCGGTGACTGGAAGTCAACCGGGGCCGTCTTCAACGTGGCCAGAAAATATTTCCGGATCAGGAATCGGATAACCTGGGAAAGAGAAAAAGGCCGCGGCGCCCGAAATAACTGGAAGAACTGTTCCGAGGATATCTGGTTCTGCACCGTCTCGGACGATTATTATTTTAACGTCGAGGCCGTCAAGATTAAAAGAAAGGTGCTGGCTCCCTACCGCGACCCCGGCGGACGGCCGAAAGGCTGGGAACAGGAGGACAGCGGCCGCTACCGGGTGACCTACCCCTCCAACATCTGGTTTGACCTGACCGTGCCCTTCTGGTCGATGCCGGAAAATACCGACCATCCCACCCAGAAACCGGAAAAGCTGCTGGCCAGAGTTATCCTGGCCAGCTCCCGGCCGGGCGACCTGGTCTTTGACCCGTTTCTCGGTTCGGGCACCACGGCCGTGGTGGCCAGGAAGCTCGGCCGCCGTTACCTGGGCGTGGAAATAGATGAGTATTACTGCTGCCTGGCCGAAAAAAGACTGGAGCTGGCCGAACAGGATAAATCCATCCAGGGTTATGAGGATGGCGTTTTCTGGGAGCGCAACACCCTGGCCGACCGCCAGCTCAAGCTAAAGAAAAGAAAATAAAAAAAAGAAATAATAAAGGCCCGGTCTGTCGGTGTCGCCTTAGCCTTGTGGTTTTAATCTCGATGGCCCATCTTGCGGCCTGAAGTTCCGGGCTGAGTCCTCCAAGCCTGAATTGCGGGTAGCAGACTGCCGGACAAAATTCTCTCTGTTCTAATTTGGGTGAAGCTTCATGAGGCGGCTGTCTTCACTGGTCGGGACCTTCCTTTTCCTATTAAAAGCAAAAGCTTAAAAGCAACAGCAGCTATATACCTGTCAAGCGGCAGGCATCTCAGAGGACTGAAATCTGCGAACTGAAGCTGCAAAGTGACCCGGCTTTTTTAATTCAGGTTGACATTGTAAGGGTGCGGTTGATATCGTAAATATAGAGGAAGAAAATACTCAGGCTTCAGGCATCGCCTGTTCGCCGGGCCTGTTTGTTTAATTGAGGGCCATGAAAGCTCAAAGGGCGGGAACGATGAACATTAAAACTAAATTAGTTTTTCTGGCAGTAATTCTGGTGGCGGCCGTGATTCTCTGGACCTGGTTGCTGAAATGGCCAGGCGGAGGTCGTCTCTCAACCGGAGATAAGCTACCCTCAGGTGAAGCTGCAGCCGGCAGCGCTCTTGGTCATCTCAGGATGACCGATATTAACTGGCCGCTTCTTTTTATCCAGAACAGAGGGCAGGTTGACCCCCTGGTGGCTTATTACCTCCAGTCGCAAGATAAGAATATTTATTTCAGCCGGGATGGTTTGACCATCACCCTGTCCACCCTGGTAGAAAAAACGACGGGGGCCGCTGCCAGCGCTAAAAGCGCGACAGAAAAAACCGGTCTGCCGGCCCGGGTGGCTAAGGCCGCATTACAAGCTGGAGCGGACCTCTCTCCCGGCGAACTCAGACGCTGGACGGTGAGACTGGATTTTGTCGGGGTCAACCCCGAAACCGTTATCAAGCCACTCGACAGGGCTGAGACCAGGGTATCCTATTTCCGGGGAGGCCCGGACAACTGGTTTACCGCCCTGCCTGCATATCAACGTTTAGCCTACCGCGAGCTCTGGCCTGGAGTTGACCTCTACCTTGGGGGCCAGTCCAGCCATCTGAAGTGCGAATTTGTGCTGGCGCCCGGAACCGACCCCTCGACCATCAAGCTTAACTATCGCGGGGCGACCGCGGTCAGGGTAAACGAAAAAGGCCAGCTGGAGATTAGCACCCCGGCTGGCTCTTTCCTGGACGAAGCGCCGCTGGCCTTCCAGCACAAAAACGGAAAAAAAGTCCCGGTCGAAGTCCAGTTTGAAATCATCGAGCAGAAAACCGGAGACAACGGCCTTGTAAATTGCCTTCATACCTTTAAGACCGGGGATTATGACCGGTCGCTTCCTTTGTACATAGACCCGGCCATCCTGGTTTACAGCGGGTATCTCGGCGGGTCCTATAACGACCGGGCCCTGGCCCTGGCCCTCGATCAAAGCGGCTATGTTTATCTAACGGGCTGGACAGGCTCGCTGGACTTTCCGGTGGCGGTTGGCCCGGACCTGACTTATAACGGACCTTCCCTGGGAACCGATGCCTTCGTAGCCAAGGTCAATCCTTCGGGCAGCGGCCTGGTCTATTGCGGCTTTCTCGGCGGCAGTAACGATGACGGCGGGGCCGGAATTGCCGTGGATAGCTCCGGCTATGTCTATGTCTGCGGTTATACCAAGTCCACCGATTTCCCGGTTTACGGCGGTCCCTACACCACGCCCGGAGCCAATATCAGCCTTTCGGGCGACGGCTTTATCAGCAAAATCAACCCGGCCGGCACTGCTCTGGTTTATAGCGGTTACCTGGGTGGAAGCGGCGCCGATGTTGCTAATTCTGTAGTTGTTGACAGCAGCGGCCGGGCTT
>DMVN01000108.1 GCA_003476685.1 Acidobacteriota bacterium
AGATATTGGAAGTGGCCTTTTCCCGACGGATATGCTGCTCTCTGGTGGACAGGGTCAGGACAAAACCGCGGCGGCCTTCGGCATCGACTGTCTGACCGGCAATCCTGCCAGGCAGCTGGCGGACAAATTCTTTCTTGCAGGCCATGAAACCGAGGTAGGGGCCGCCGTAACTCAGCGGCAGGCCGAAAGACTGAGCTTCTCCAGTGACGATGTCCGCACCCAGCTTTCCTGGAGCCTCGAGCAGGCCCAGAGAAAGCGGCTCTGACACCACCACTGCCAGCAGGGCATCATGCCCGTGCACCGTCTGGCCCAGGGCCTGCAGGTCTTCGACTACTCCGAAATAATTGGGCGACTGACAGAGAAGGACTGAAGTGTGAGAATTCAGGGCTGATTCCAGGCCTTTCTGGTCAATCCGGCCCATCCGGTCGTAGGGAATTTCCACGACTTCCAGTCCCAGGTTCCTGGTGTAGGTGTATATTACCTGCCGGTACTGAGGATTCAGGTTGGCCGCCACCAGCAGCCGCTTCTTATTTTTGACCCGGTTGGCCATCAGCACGGCCTCGGCCGCGCCAGTGGCGCCATCATAGAGAGAAGCATTGGCGATATCCAGACCGGTCAGCTGGCAGACGAGCGTCTGGAACTCGAAGATAACCTGGAGGGTTCCCTGGCTGACTTCCGGCTGGTAAGGAGTATAGGGTGAAACGAACTCGCCCCGGCTGCTCAGGTAATCAACGACGGCCGGTATGAAGTGGTCGTAGGCTCCGCCACCCAGGAAGGACAGGTAGCAGTCGTAAGAATTCTTCCTTCCCCGCTCTTCAAAGTATTCCAGGATTTCCGGCTCCGACAGCGGCCCCGGCAGATTCAGCAGGCTTTTCAGTCTGACACTCTCCGGGATGCAGCAGAAAAGATCTTCCACTGTCTCTACCCCGATGCGGGCCAGCATTTCCTTTTTGTCCTGATCGCTGATAGGAATATAACTCATTTTAATTCACTCCCGGCTTCCCGTCCGTCTGGCCCGGACAAGAGAAGCCTAATTCAGTGTTCCAGACCTTCCAGGTACTTTTCGTAATCGGCGGCCTTCATCAAGTTATTGATTTCGGATTTGTCCTTGATTTTCAGCCTGACAATCCAGCCCTGGCCGTGAGGATCCTTGTTGATCAGGTCCGGAGTCTGAGCCAGCTCTGAATTGACTGCCACCACCTCGCCGGAAATCGGCGAATAGACATCGGAAACTGATTTGACCGATTCCACGCTGCCGACCGGCTGGTGGGCTTCCAGCACCTTGCCCGGCTGGGGCAGGTCCACGTAGATGATGTCTCCCAGCTGCTTCTGGGCGAAGTCGGTAATGCCCATCACCGCTTCCTCGCCTTCCACTCGGAGCCATTCGTGGTCTTTGGTGTAATAAAGATTGTCAGGATACATGAATTCCTCCTCTGTCCTGATTATTATTAAAATCTCAGGTTATTTCTTTTCTCTCTTGTAAAAAGGAGTCGGAATAACCCGGGCTTTAAGCTTCCTGTCCCTGATGCCGATTTCAAACTCGGTTCCGACCTCGGTGAATTCTATGGGCAGATACACCAGGCCGATGGCTTTCTTCAGGTAGGGAGCAAAAGTTCCAGAACAGACCTCGGACACCTGGCGACCGCCAGCAAAGACCGGATAATGAGGCCGGGCAATGCCCTTGTCCACTACCTCAAAGCCGACCAGCTTCCTTTTCAGTCCTTCCTGCAGCTGCTTCTCCAGAACGTCTTTGCCCAGGAAATTACCCTTCTGGAACTTGACGATCCACTTGAGGTCGGCTTCCAGGACCGTCGTCTGGTCGCTGATGTCGTTGCCGTAAAGCATCAGCTTGGCTTCAAGGCGCAGGGTATCCCTGGCCCCCAGGCCGACCGGCAGCAGGCCCCTGGGCGTCCCTTCGGCTATGATGGCTTTCCAGATAACCTCGGGATTTTCGGCCAGGGTGTAGATTTCAAAGCCGTCTTCTCCGGTATAACCGGTCCTGGAAACCAGACAGTCGATTCCGGCCACCCGACCAAAGGCAAAAGTGAAAGATTTCATCTGGCCCAGGTCAAGCTCGGTCAGCGGCTGCAGGATTTCCTGGGCCAGCGGCCCCTGGAGGGCTAACTGGCTATGTTCGTCGCTCCGGTTAACCACTTGAACCTTGAAAGGTTTGGCTTTTTCTTTGACCCAGGCAAAATCTTTATCGGTATTGGCGGCATTGACCACCAGCAGATACTTATCGGGCACTGAAAGGCAGTAAACCAGCATGTCATCGACGAAGGTCCCGGCCGGGGTGGTGAGAGCCGTGTACTGAACCTGGCCCGGAGCCAGCCGGCCGGCGTCGTTGGGGGTTAAATACTGGACACAGGCCAGGGCTTCCGGCCCTTCCACGATTATTTCACCCATGTGGCTGACATCAAACAGGCCGGCTCTGGTCCTGACGGCCAGATGTTCGTCTATGATTCCTTTGTATTCGACCGGCATTTCGAAACCGGCAAATTCCACCATCCGGGCTCCAGCCTCTTTATGAACGGCATTTAATCTAGTTTTTTTCATCATGGTTCCTTTCCGATTATTTTAATAAAGCTAAGCTAAATTAGTATCACAAATGACGCCTTTATTTCAAGTATAGCGGCAACTTGTTAGCTCGCATAATTTTGTTATAATTAGTTTCACCATGTTCAGAACAAAGAAGGAACTCAAGGAAAAAATTCTGGCCCGGTTAAGCCCGGAATTCCCGCTGACCATGGCCGAGCTGGAATTGACGGCTACTCCCGACCAGAAGCTGGGCGACCTGGCCCTGTCGCTGGCCTTTCCCCTGGCCAAAAAATTGAAAACCAACCCCCGGGCCATTGCCACCCGGGCGGCCGAACTGCTATCCGGAATTGAGGGTCTGGAGCGGGTGGAGGTGGCCGGGGCCGGCTATATAAATCTCTACCTTGACCGGCAGAAGTTCTTCCGGGAAAAATACTCCAACCTGAAGAAAACCGGACTGGAAGCGGAAGAAGCCAAAATCATAGTCGAACATACCAACATCAATCCCAATAAGGCGGCCCACGTTGGCCACCTGCGGAACGCCTGCCTGGGCGATACCCTGGTTCGTTGTCTGAGGTACAAGGGAGAAAAAGTTGAAGTTCAGAATTACATAGACGATACCGGGGTCCAGGTGGTGGACGTGGTCTTCGGGCTGATGGAACTGGAAAAAAAGACCCTGGCCGACCTGGAGCGGGTCGAAGGCAGGTTTGATTATTGCTGCTGGGACCTCTACGCCAGGGTTTCGCGCTATCTGGCCGAAAACCAGGAGGCCCAGGCCCGCAAGTCGGCCATCCTGAAAAAGATTGAACACGGGGAATCACCGGAAGCCGATTTTGCCTTCCAGGTTTCCCGTCGAATTCTCCGGGCCCATCTGGCCACCATGAAGAGGCTGAATATCAGCTACGACGTTCTGCCCTGCGAAAGCAGCATCCTGCGGTTGAAGTTCTGGGAAAAGGCCTTTGCCCGCCTTAAGGACAGCGGGGCCATCCATTTTTCCAGCGAGGGCGAAACAGCTGGCTGCTGGGTCATGCCGCTCGAAGACGAACCGGAGCGGGAAAAAATCATCGTCCGCTCCGATGGCACCGTCACCTACGTCGGCAAGGACATTGCCTACCAGCTGTGGAAGTTCGGGCTGCTGGGTCAGGATTTCTATTACGAACCTTTCCTCGAAGACAACGGCCGGACGGTCTGGATCTCAACGGCCAGTCCCACCACCCACCAGGTTCATTTCGGGGCCGGCAGCAAGGTTTATAACGTCATCGACGTCCGTCAGTCCTACCTGCAGAAGGTCGTGGTCCAGGGACTGAAAGCACTGGGTTACCACCAGCAGGCCGAGAAATCCATCCACTTCTCCTACGAGATGGTTGCCCTGTCTCCCCGCAGCCTGGCCGAGATCAAGGTTGACCTCAGCCAAGAAGATAAGGATAAAGCCTTCCTGGAAGTATCCGGGCGCAAAGGCCTCGGCATCAAGGCCGACGACCTGCTCGACCGACTGGAAGAAAAAGCCCTGGAAGAAGTCAACCGGCGCAACCCGGACCTGGCCCCGGCCACCAGACAAGAAATCGCCCGGCAGATTGCGGCCGCCGCCGTCCGCTACTTCATGCTCAAATATGCCAGGAATTCGCTGCTGGTCTTTGATTTTGACGAAGCCCTGAATTTTGAGGGAGAAACTGGCCC
>DMVN01000010.1 GCA_003476685.1 Acidobacteriota bacterium
AGGAAAAGGATCGCTTCCAGGTACCGGTCTGAAGGAGACGGTCGCAGCGCTGAAATCCGGGGCCAGAAAGAACGGGAACTCAAGATTATAACCTCGGAAGCCTACCGCCAGGCTCAGGAAATCAAGGGCCGGGCCGAGGCCGAAGCCACTGGAATTTATGCCCAGGCTTACAATCTTGACCCGGAATTCTACCAGTTCCTGAAAACACTCGAAACTTACCGCAGCACCCTGGCTCAGAATACCTGGTTGATTCTGACCACTAATTCCGAATTTTTGAAATACCTGAAGTCCACTGCCCGTTAGAAAAGCAGACGCCCGGCTCAAATACCATTTTTCAGCCGGATTCAGCCAGCAGCCGGTCGGGGAAGGCAAACAGGGCCGGAACCCCGCCGGTATGGAGGAAGAGGACTTTATCATCGGGCTGGAAATATTTTTTGCGGGCCAGGTCGATGAGACCAATCATGGCTTTGCTGGTATAAACCGGGTCCAGTACTAGGGCTTCCTTTTGTAGCAGCAGCCGGATGACGGCGCTGACCTCTGGTGTGACCTGCCCGTAGCCGGCCCCCAGGTAATCATCGAATAAAATAATATCGCTGTCCTCCAGGGTCAGGTCCAGGCCCAGAAACTCAACCAGGTCCAGAGCAATTGACTGAACCACCGGCAGGAATTCTTCTTTTTTATCCGAAACGCAGATACCGATAATTTTTGTCTTGAGTCCCAGGGCTCTGGCTCCTACCAGCAGCCCGGCCTGGGTGCCACCCGAGCCGCTGGCCACCACCAGATAATCCGGGGGTGAAGAAGAGGCAGTTTGCCGGTAGATTTCGAGCAGGCTCAGAAGATAGGCCATCGCCCCCAAAGGTTTCTTCATATGGCCGCCGCAGGCCGAACCACCCACCGAAACCAGGTAGGGTTGATGTCCTTTCCTCCTTTCGTACTCAGCCACTTCTTCCAGCAAGCGGAAAGCCTGACCCTGGTCGGGCGACTTGCCTTGCTTTTCTGTTTCCCTTAAATGAATTTCAGCCCCCAGCAATTTTTCCAGCAGCACATTTCCCTGGTTTATTAGAGGCAGGTCGTAAGTCTTAAACAACACCAGCACCGGCCTCAGGCCACACCTGCGGGCGGCAGCCGCCGTCTGCAGACACCAGTTGGACTGGAGACTGCCCCAGGTGATAATGGTATCGGCTCCCTGACCGATAGCATCGGCCAGGATGAATTCCAGTTTCCGCGACTTATTGCCACCCAGAGCCAGCCCGGTCAGGTCATCCCTTTTGATAGATATTTCCTTTAACCCGAGTTCCACAGTCAGGTTTTTCAGAGGATAAAGCGGAGTGGGTCTGGAAATCAGATTGACCCGGGGCTGGCTGGTTATGAGCTTTTCCAGTTGTTCAGGGCTATAAACGGCCATTTTCTCCTCCCCGACTTCTCCTGAGGTGAAACCGGAAAGTAGCTATCCGGCTTCATTCTCAGGTTTTATTTTTAATTTATATTCCAGAGGTCTGGCAGGAGGCGAATCAGTCCTGAAACCTGGCGGCTCCCGGCTTCCACCACCACCCGGTACTCCCCTTCCCGGACCGGAACATAAACATAATCTGGGTCGACCTGGGAGCTGAACCCGGAACCGGCCATCCTGGCCAGCATCTGTCGCACCTGCTTTTTTTCTTCTTCGGTTCTTTCTCGCCTGGCGGTCATATTCCAGAGCACCTGATTCAGGCCGGCTTTCCCCGGACCTTTGAGCTCGGAGAGCAGTAGCTGGCCGCTGTAGATTTTTATTTTTACCTCGCCGCTTACAGCCGATTTCAGATAGTAATTGATCACCACCGCTTCCGGTTCGCTTTCCCCATCGAAATTAAGGGAACTGGAATGGCCGGAGTCTTTATCAACCCACCGTATTTTTGGTTCGACCTGGAAAAGGTGGAGGTCGCGGTTCAGGACTTCAGACGTCAGTTCCTGCAGCCAGGAAATATCAGTGATAAAAATGCCCCGACCGTGAGTGGCTACCACCAGGTCGTTTTCTCTGGGGTGAAGCTGCAGGTCATGGACTGGCTGGGTTGGCATATTGCCTTTCAGCTTGAACCAGTTCTGGCCGCCATCTGGTGAAACGTAAACTCCAAAATCGGTGCCGGCAAAAAGCAGTCGTGGCTGGCGATAATCTTCTCTTATAACGTTGACTGGGCCTTCGGCCAGGTTACCAGAAATTGAAGTCCAGGTCTGGCCATAATCATCGGTCCTAAAGATGAAAGGTCGGAAATCATCATGGCGAAAGCCAGTAAAGGTGACATAAGCCGTGGCCGGGTTAAAGTTGGACGCCGTTACCCGGCTAACCCAGTAGCCGGGATGTCCTTTGATATTGGCGTTGAGCTTTTCCCAGTTTTTTCCTCCGTCTCTGGTCAGCCAGACGTTGCCATCGTCAGTACCAACCCAGAGCAGACCTTCGACCAGGGGTGATTCGTCGATGGTGGTGATGGTGCAGTACTGGATGTTGCCGTCTCCGCCTTTTCCCTGGGGCAGTTTTTCCTTATCGTTGGTGGTCAGATCCGGGCTGACCTCCAGCCAGTATTCTCCCCGGTAGGGAGATTTGAGCAGGATGTTGGCCCCGTGATAGATCACATCGCTGTTGTGGGGCGAGACCAGAATCGGAGCGCACCAGTTCCAGCGCAAGTCTGGCTTCTGATAGCGGATTCGCTTTCGTTCTCCGGTCTGCAGATCCACCCTCTGGATTTCACCGAACTGGGATTCATTATAAAGGTAGCGATTGGTTTTCCAATCAAAGACATTGTACATACCATCGCCGCCGCCCACTGTCGACCAGTGTTCCAGCCGTATTGGTCTGCCCGCCGGTCTGGTGCTGGGTCCCAGGTGAGAGCCGTTATCCTGGGTCCCGCCAGCTACCCGGTAGGGATAGGAATTGTCAAGGCCTACGGCATAGAATTGAGCCAGCGGCAGAAAGTCGGGATGATACCAGTTCTTTCCCCCATCGTAGGTAATTCCCATCCCGTGATCATAACCAAGCAGCATGTGATCAGAATTAGCCGGATCAATCCACAGAGCATGGTTATCGCCGCCAAAGTTAAACACCCGGCGATTCCAGGTCCGGCCGCCGTCTCTGGTTCCAAGGACCGAGACGCTCAGGACATAAACCACCAGGTCGTCATTGGGGTCGACTATAATCTGACCGTAATAATAGCCCGGTGCTCCGCCTATGCTCTGACCTTCGGGGCTGACTTTTTTCCAGCTTTCGCCTCCATCATCCGAACGATAGACTTCACCATCTATCATTCCACTACTGGACAGCCCCAGAAGTATCTCCCGGTATCTATCAGCCGGAGACAGGCCCGGTTTGTTAGCGTTTTCAACGCAGGCATAGATTATTTTAGGATTTTTAGGATATATACTTAGGCCGATTCTTCCCAGGATTCCACCGGGCAGTCCATTTTCCAGTTTTTTCCAGGTCTGGCCGCCGTCCTCAGTCTTATAAATTCCACTGCCCGGCCCGCCCAGCTGATAATTCCATGGTTTTCTCAGGCGGTCGTAGGCTGAGGCGTAGAGAACCCGGGGATTGCTGGGGTCAAGGGCCACATCCACCACGCCTATGGCCCGGCCGTCCAGCTTCACCTCAAGCACTTTCTTCCAGCTGCGGCCACCGTCGGTAGTCTTATAAAGTCCCCGCTCTTCGTTCTCTGAATAAAGGTGACCCAGGGCAGCCACGTAAACCGTATCCGGGTCGGACGGGTCAATTACTATCCGGCCGATATGATGGGAATCATTAAGCCCCAGGTTTTTCCAGGTNNTTGGCTTCTCCGGTTCCCACCCAGATTATATCAGGATTTTCAGGGTCAACAGCGATGTCGCCGATGGAAAAAACTTTTTCATGGTCAAAAATCGGTTCAAAGGTTAAGCCGTTGTTAACGGTTTTCCAGAGCCCGCCGGAAGCCGTGGCCGCGTAAAAGGTGTAAGGACGCTTGGCCGGAACGGCAAAATCCACGAACCGACCGCTCTGCCTGGTCGGGCCGATAGACCGGAATTTTATTGTCTTAAAAAGCGACTCGGTAAATCCGGTGGCTGCCGCCGTTTTTCCTTTTCCTTGTTGGGCGGTCAGACCCGTGAACCCGGTCATCAGGACTAATAACAGAAAACCAGCCAGAAATTTCTTAAAGCTCATCACCTCTCTCCTTCCGGTACAGAAATCATTAAGTTTTGTTTTCGTAAACGTCGGGGTTCAGGCTTCTTCAACCAGCCGGTAGCCGAGGACCGAAGCCAGGGCTGCGGCCGCTGGTTTCAGGTCTCCGTAAAAAGTAACCCGGTGCCAGCCCCACAGGTCCCACATGGTAAACAGCTTTTCCAGGTCGCCCACAGGTTCAGCCACCAGCTTGGTCCGGCAGGCCCGGTCGTCGAAAGAATTGCCGACCGCTTTGGCCT
>DMVN01000095.1 GCA_003476685.1 Acidobacteriota bacterium
AGCAATCAGGCTTTCAGGTAGCTTTCTGGCTGGTTTCGGCCGCTTTTGTCCTGGCCGCTCTTTCCTGGAGCCTGATCCCGGAGACCAGGGGCCGGGAGCTGGAATAAAAGATAACTTTTACTTCCCGTAAAAATTAAGGCCATAGACCGCGATACCTTCCAGCTAAAGCCTTGCTTGAAAACAAGCCTGGTCCACCGCACCCGTTTAATTCCTACTATTTTAGTAGGGTTTCAAGTCGTCGGGCGCTGGTTTTATTCTTAATTTTCGGCCAGCTGAACTTCAACCACGAACATCGGGAATGATTGGCCAGTTGGATTGCCGGTCAACTTCACAGGTTACCTGTGGGCAGAAGTCCGATTTAGTAAAACGGCGATTAAAGAAACTGATGGCTCTAACTGGCCAGCTTTGACTTCGACCGGTTATCGGGTAAGCCAGGCTGCCGGTCAGTCAATCTCGTAGTTTTTAAGAAGCTTATCCGGGACCAGGCCTTCGGCTGTCCATTGCTGCTGCTGGTAATAAGCATCAAGAATCTGGTTGTAGTAACCGGGGTCTATAGCCCTTCCGGCGTGGGGACCGGCGGTCAGGGGTTCAGTAAACTTGGGCGGAATAAAGGCATCATAGTCACGCCGGCGACCCTGCCGGTTATTCACATACCTTTCAAGGGTGTAAATACGCCGGCCACATTCCTTAAGGCTCTCAGCCGTGTATTCCATCCCGGTCAGGGCCCGGTACATTTCCAGGAAATCGGGCGTGGTGAAATCCTCGGTGAAAAAGTCGCACAACCCGAGGGAATCAGTCAGAGCTTTACCCGTCTGGCTGCCGACGACGTAGGCCGCCAGGTTCTCAGCTCCGGTCAGCCCGCCTTCTTCGGCCTGAATAGTCCAGGCGTAGGTGTGGTCGCCGCGGCCGCGGTTGGAAGTGCCGTAAGCTGTAAACATCCCCGGGAAAACCTTGGGCTCAATCCCGGCATAACCCAGCCCGGCGTAGGCTGTGGTCAGGCAGCGCACGATTTCTTCCGGGCTGGCGCTCGAGACAGATTTTACCAGCTCATCTATGACCAGGTCAGTGGGCCGAGCCAGCAGCTGACCCAGCGGACTGTTCCCGTAAGTAATTTCTTTCAGGCTGTTGATCATGCTGGCCGTCTGTCCGAATTCCGGCCCCCCGGCGAAGGGCAGCCAGCCTTTTTCCCGTAGCTCCATCACTCCGGCCATGACGCTGCCGAAAGTCATGGTGTCAACCCCGAATTCATTGCAGAGATGGTTGAGGTAGAAAATGCCGTCGCGGTCAGTCAGACAGCAGTTTATCCAGAGGGCGATGGTTTCAAACTCAGGCCGCACTCCCTGGTGGGCGTAGGGCCCGTGGCTGACGGTGGCGCTCCGGGTACAGAGGATGTGACGGCAGCGATTGCAGACCTTATGCTTGCCCGCAATTTCCAGGAAAGCTCCCGTAGAAACCCGGCGGTAAAGTTCCGGGTCAAAATAACCTTCGTCAAAATTATGCCAGGGCAGATAGCCACCTTTCTGTCCAAGGTAGCCGCCGTTAAAGGCCCGGTCGAGCCACCAGGTGGTGCCGGTCTCGGGCCGGAAAGAGGCGGTCCAGTTGGAGTCATGAACATGGCTGCTAACCGAATCATCAATGGCTCTGGCTTTCTCCAGGAATTTGTCCCGGTCAAAAATAGCAGGCAGTTCCCGGCCATAGGCGGTTATGGCCACCAGGTTCTTGGAGCCGAAGATGGCCCCGGCCCCGCCCCGGCCGAAATTGCGATGGTAATCGTTGGTCAGGCAAGCAAAAGCCACCAGGTTCCAGCCGGCCGGCCCGGCGCAGACCGTAGACGAGCCGGGGTATTTCCGGCTGAGAAAGTCGGTAGTCTCAGAAACCCGACGCAGAGTCCGGCGGCCGTTGACTTCCTCAAACAGCTCAGCCTCAGCCTCAACTATCTGAACCCGGCCTTCTGAGACCAGAATCCTGACCGGCTTTTCGGCTTTGCCGTCTATTATCAGCTGGTCAAACCCGGCCCTTTTCAGCATGTTGGGGAAAAGCCCGCCGCAGCTGGAATGGGTCAGCAGGCCGAAGACAGGCGGGCGGTGTCCTAACCAGGGTTTCTCGGCCGGCGAATAGGTAAAAGGACTGATAAAAGAGCAGGAGCCCCGGCCGGCCGTAGGGATGGCTGTGTCGTTTAGGGCCGCGTTACCGATGACCAGGCGATTAGCCGGCGACAGCGGATCCTTAAGCCAGCCCCTGGCCTTGAGGTGTTGATAAATCAGGTAAGCCTGGAGGCCGCGCCCGCCGAGATACAGCTTATAAACATGGGGTGGAGCTTCTCTCACTTCCACCCGCCCGGTGCTCAAATCAACCAGGGCCCATTTACCGGTATAGCCACCTGATACTTTGTGCTCGGTCATGATTTCTCCCGAAAATAAAGAATTCAAACACCGAGATTATAAAAAACTCCCCGGCCGGCTGCAAACCTTTTGTTCCATTAGCTTCGCCTGGCCGGCAGATAGTGCCGGAAGGCAACACGCCGGTGAGACGACCCGTCTGAAGATGGCCGAAATGATATCAGAACAGGAAAGCAAAAATTCAGGTTATCAGGTCCCTGGATACCGGGTCCGCCCGGTATAAATCACCGGCCGCGGTAGACAGATGATGCTTAAATTCCTGACTGCCTGGCCCGGCTTCAAATCTATTCTCAGCGGCAGGGTAGTTTGCAGCTTAACGCCTTTGGGCAGAGTCTCCTCATCCACCAGCAACTGATAAGCCCCGGGCACAATATTTTCAAACATGAATTTTCCTTTCCCGTCGCTGTAGCAGGTCAGCTCTTCAGTCCGCAGCGGCTTCAAGACCTCCGGCAATTTTTCACTCCCGATGGCCTGAAGAATGACCAGGACATCTCGCAGGGGCTGGTCTTCTTCATCCAGGACGCCATTCTTGTTCAGGTCCTGGAAGATGACGCCAGCGACCGTGGCTCCTTCAACCAGCAGGTATTCCAGTCGGGTGGCTTTTCTTCTTTCCACCACTACCGTTCGGCGTTCGGGCCCGGCCAGGTAATAATCGGCCGAAACCCGGCTGATTTCCAGGTTGACTGAATGCAGGCCCTCGGGTACCCGGCCAAAAAGAAACCGGCCGCTGTGGTCCGAGCTGGTGCTGCTGCCGTCTTCAAGATAGAAAGTCACACCGGGAAAAACCCTGTCCTCCGGGTCAAAAATTCCGTTGAGGTTCTGGTCGGAGAAAACCAGGCCTTCTATTTTTCCGGTCCCGTAGAGCCCCGGCCCCGTGGTTCTTCCCTGGTAGGCCGGGGTCTGTCCCCAGTCAAAGCGGCGGTCCAGCCTGAGAGTCAGCCAGTAATTGGCCGGTTGCTCCGAATGGACAGGCCAGCTGGCCCGGAAATCCAGTCTGAGCCTGAAGCCCAGGGGCACGACCCGGCCCAGGCCTAGATAAAGCTCCATTCTCCTTGAGGCCTGAGTAACAAAGTACCAAGACTTGAGGTCAAGATAGGCAAGCTCGCCGTAGAAATCGGTGCCGAATAAAAACGGCGCATAGCTGGCCAGACGCAGCCGGTTCAGGGCCGAGAGTTTATTCTCAAGATAATCATAATAGCGGCTATCTTCAGCCTCTATCATCAGGTAGGCACTCTTGGAATAATTATATCTCAGTCCCAGGTAAAAAGAAGGATAATTAAAGTCTCGCTGGTCATTGACCCGGTCGTCATAGTGCTGGTACCTGGCCCGGAGATAGGGATAGAACCGGCCGAGATTTTTGGCCAGCTGCAGGTAAATTCCAGGACTTATAAAATTCCGGTAATCATCACCCGGCCGCCGTGACTCGGCCGCGCTGAAATCCAGCCTGAGCGTCAGGTCGGGCCAGGGCGGGCTGATGAGGGAAAACCCGGAATTCACCCGCCAGAAATCGGTGGTGTTCAGGCCCGAGCGCCGGTCAACATTGTCGTGATAAAAATCGAAAGCGCCAAAAAGGAAAACCCGCCGGCGGGTCTGGTAGCGCCAGGAGGCAAATAAACCTTCCTGGTCCCGGTCGTAGGCAAATTCGCTGCTCAGGCTGCGGAAATCGGCATCCACCCGGCGGTAGTTGACCTCCAGGGACCAGCGGTTTCCCTGGAGAAGCGGGCCGAACCTGATAGAAGTTCCGGGAGCTTTGACCGGGTCGTTTTCGCCCGCCGACAGGCTGGAGCGGGTATCCATCACGAACTTGGCCCGTTCATTGAACCTGAGTTCAGATTCTACGAGCAGGATATCGTTGGTCCTGGTGAGCAGGTCGCCGCTCCAGCTTTTTTCGTTCTCGGTATGAATCAGGCCAAAACCGAGATAATACTTCGGGTCCGGCTCCCAACGGGCCAGAAAACCGGTTGCGGTCTGTCCGGTTAGAGAATAAAAATTGCCGAGCAGGCCGCTCAGCCTGGCCACCTGGCCGCTGAAAATTTCCAGCCCGAATTTCCGGTGCTCAAACCCGGCGCTCACTCCCCTCAGGTAATTATAGGCCGGGTAATAGTTGGTAAAGCGGTAACCCAGGGTGGTCAGCTGCAGATTATGGTCCCCCAACCGCAGCTTAAAGGACAACCGGCCCGCCCGAAAACCCTGCCAGTTAAGGTACCAGTGAGCCGCCTCCAAACCAGTGGAGGACAGCCGGCCATCAAACCAGCCGCTAAAAATTCCATAATTTATCGTCTTCTGCCAGAGGTCAAGGTGCATGATGTTTTCGTATTCATTGCCAAAATAAGCTCCGGTCTGAGAGTAAACCCGGCTGCGGTTCCAGTAGGCCAGGTTCAGATAGCCCTGCTGGGCTGACAGGTCCGGAAAAACTAAAAAAACGGAAAGCCCGAGCAGCCAAGCCAGCCTGGGGAGCCTGGATTTTAAGAAAAAAATTGAGCGGCGGGCCTTTCTGCCCTTCGTCCGCAGCTGCTTTCTATTGCCCATCTTCCGCCTGCCAGCTAAAGCAGTGAAGCGGTAAAAGTGATTATCTGCGTGTATTCTCCGGCCACGTAGCTCCAGGAGTTTTGAAAAGAAAAAAATACCTCGCCGGTCAGATCGCCGCGCCCGCCGGTAGCCAGCACCAGGTTCTGCCCGGCCGCCAGCACTCCGTCCCTGAACGGAGGCTGGGGTGTGGCTGTCCAGGAAATATTACTTATCGAGATAACCTGGCCACTGGCGCTCACGAGATTGCCCTCGGCTCTTATCAACAATTCCCAGCGGCGGTTGGGCGGGGAAGTTGTTATCTGCACCCGGACTGA
>DMVN01000073.1 GCA_003476685.1 Acidobacteriota bacterium
CAGAGGAAGGCCAGAAAAGGGCGCATGATTAATGATTGGGGAAAGAATCAGTAGGCTGGTGGTTATGGCTTAAAATAAGGAAATTGTTTTTCTACTGATTTCTGTTTGTTTATGGAGTAAAGAGTATGAAAAAACATCAAATCCTGGGGACGATTCTTTTATCCCTGGCTTTTTTTCTGGTTACTTTAAATTTGCCAGGGCAGGAAGTAGAAGCCCGCGGCGTTGAGTTTTTAAAAAAAGCTGTAGACCAGGTGTCTGAGCAGAACATTATGGCCAGCATCAAGAGCCTGCAGGGCTTTAAGACCAGGAACCTGCTGTCAGAACAGAAGGCAGATCATTTCGGCCTTGGGGCCGCCCGTCGGTGGCTGATAAAGGAATTTCAGAAAATACCAGGGCTGGAAGTGGTGGATGATGGTTATCGGCTGCCCAAGCAGGGTGGAAGGATTGTCCAGGATACCGAGCTTCATAACATTGTGGCCATTAAAAAAGGAAAAGCGACCAGAGAAAGAATAATCATTGTCAATGCCCATTACGACACCATTGCTGTCAGTAAGGATGGAAAATTCCATTATGAAGACGTTAATACCGAAGCCCCTGGTGCCAACGATGATGCTTCCGGCGTGGCCGCGCTGCTGGAAATGGCCAGAATTATAGCTCCGCTGGAAACAGAAGCCACCATTCATTTTATTGCCTTTGCCGGCGAAGAACAGGGGTTAATAGGTTCTACCCTTTATGCCCGGAAGATGAAGCAGCAGGGAAAAAACGTGGAAGCCGTGCTGACTATGGACATGATTTCTAACATCAAGGCTGGAAACGGCTACATAGATTCCACCCGGGTCCGGGTGTTCAGCGATGACCCCAACGATTCGCCCAGCCGGGAGCTGGCCCGCTACGTTAAACGGGTGGCCGAGCAGGTTTACCCCTCTTTTGAAGTTAACCTGATTTATAGAGCCGACAGATTCGGTCGGGGAGGCGACCACACGCCCTTTGTGCTGGAAGGATTTCCGGGAATAAGGTTTACTGAAGCCCGGGAAAATTATTCGGTTCAGCATTCAACGCTTGATACCATTGAAAATCTTTCAGTGTCTTATGGTGCGGATGTCACCAGAGTGGTGCTGGCTTCTCTTCTGTCGCTGGCCTGTGGGCCCGAAGCACCGCAGGTAACCAGCGAGCGCGGGACACCGCTTCTCGGCCGCGGTCAGGGTTATGATGCGGAGCTGCGCTGGAAGTGGTCAGGTAACCGGGGAAACCTGGCAGGTTTTAAGGTCTATATGAAGGATACCAGATCACCTTACTGGGAAAGAGTTTATTTTGCCGGGACAAACGAATCTTTTCTGCTGAAGAACGTTTCCATAGATGACTGGACCTTTGGCGTTTCAGCCGTTGGGACTAACGGCCTGGAAAGCCTGGTTTCCATCTACCGCATGCCGCCCCGGCGTCGGGCCGAATACACCTTTGAGGAAATTAAATAAATCTTTGGACCGCTTAATTAAAGTCTCAGATGAAATCCGAACTGAAAAGCACTTACCTGAATAAGCCGGGGATTTCTGACTGAGGCCAGTGGTAATTTAATCAGGCTTTTCAGGTTAAAGCTCTTAAAGATTAAACCGAGCCGCCGGTCAGGGAATCAATTAGGTTAGCATAACTCAAGTATGGGCCATACGAATTATCAATATAACACCGAGTAAAAGGCGAGCCTTATCCGCCTTCTGGTCGTGTTTCCAGGTGATAAATCAAAAATCTTTTTTTGCCAGAGTTATTATTATCCTTTACCTGGCAACTTTATTGGTTTAGGTGCAGGTGGACAAAAGGTATATAATGTATAAAAACAATGGAGGAAAAATGAGCCAGCCAGAAAATAAAGAAAATCCAAATAAGATAAGGCATCTGATAGGCGTAATGAGCGGAAAAGGCGGAGTGGGCAAGTCCACGGTGACCTACCTCACAGCTCTGGCTCTGAAGCAAAAAGGCTATAAAGTCGGCATACTGGATGCCGACATAACCGGTGCCAGCATCCCGCGGATTATGCACCTGCCAAAGTATGAGATGAAAGTCTGCGGCGATTTTATCTGCCCGGTGGAAACAGAGCAGGGGCTAAAGGTCATGTCCATCAGCTTCTTGGTGGACAATGAAGAACAACCGGTTATCTGGCGCGGACCACTGCTCAGCAAAGCCATCCAGCAGTTCTGGGGCGAAGTTCTCTGGGGCGAGCTGGATTACCTGGTGATTGATATGCCCCCGGGAACTTCTGACGTGGCCATAACGGTCATGCAATCTTTTCCGCTTAACGGTTTTATTTTTGTCACCACGCCCCAGGACCTGGTCTCAGTGGTGGTGGCCCGTTCCATGCAGATGGCTGAGAGAATGAAGGTTCCGGTGCTGGGGCTGGTAGAAAACATGAGTTATTTCATCTGCCCCCACTGCGGGGAAAAAACCAATTTCTTTGGCCAGGATGAAACAGAAAAGCTGGCCAGGCAGTTCGGCACTGAGCTCCTGGTTCAGATTCCTACCAGCCTGGAAATCGCCCGGATGCCATCCCATGGTCTGGACTTTTCCAGCCGTCTGGTGAAAGAAATCCTGGACAAGCTCGGCCAGACTGTGGCTCAGAAGTTGGCCTGACTCTGGACCGAACGCCTTATAACGGCCCCGGCCTGAGGAAATCAATATGCTCACGTAAGGAGTCAGGAAAAATTGGCCCTTTCCAGGGCCATCTAATTTGATAGAAGCGGAAACTAATTCGCAGCTGGTGAGTTTCAAAAATCAGGCAACGTTATTTAAACCCGGGCAGCGAAAATTGTCAGGTAATTGAGAAGCCGGGCCGGTTGTTATACTATTAGCTTAAATCAGGAAAGAAGGAGAAGTCAGGATGAATAAATTAAATAAAGCGTTTTCTCAATTTTTGACGGCTAGCTCCCTGGTGCTTTTGGCCGGCCTGCTCATGGCTTCTGCCTCCCCGGCCGGGCAGCAGACAGAACAAAGAGCCGAAGCTATGGTTAGAAGTAGCGACCGCAGCCTGGTCGAGGTGGCCAGCCGCATTCAGCAGGTGATTGTCTACCCGGACCGGGCCCAGGTTATAAGAAAAGGTGAAGCCAGTCTTACTCCTGAGACCAGGGGTCTGGTTTTTCGCGGGCTGCCGGGCACCATTATTCCCGGATCGGTCCGGGTTGCGGCCAGCGGCCAGGCTCCGGTAAAAATCATCGGAGTAGAGGTCAGCCGGGAATTTCTGGAAGCTGAGCAGTTACCCGAAGTTAGGAAGATTATGGAAGAGATCATTTCAGTCGAGGGTGAGATAGCCAGGATCAAGGGACAGGAAGCCATTCTTGAGGCCCAGGAAAAATTCTTGAATTCCTTCGGGGCAGCTTTCAGCAATCAGGCTTCGCGGGAGCTCCTGGCCGGGCGTCCGGATCTTTCTGGAGTGGATAAGTTCGTTGATTATCTCGGAGCCAGGCTCCAGTCCATTCAGAAAGGCCGGCAGGATAATGCCCGGGCTCTCGCTGACAAGCAGGCCAGGCTGGAAGCTCTGAAGAAAAAACTAAAGGAGATTATGCCGGCCGGCTCCAGAGAACAGCAAAACATCACGGTCCTGGTGGAGAGCGCCCGAACCGCAGGGCTCCAGGTGGAATTGAGTTATGCCGTCAGTCCGGCCAGCTGGAACCCGATTTATACCATCAAAGCCCTGCCAGAATCAGGGGAGATAGAACTGACCGTGGCGGCCATAGTCAAACAGAGAACGGGCGAGAACTGGGACAACGTCAACCTGTTGCTTTCTACCAGTCGCCCGACGGCCGGTAATCAGCCCGGAGAACTCTCTCCCTGGTACCTGGATTTTATCCAGCCCAGAATGATGCGAGCAACCAGCCGCGACCTGGCCGAAGCTAAAATGGCCATGGAAGCAGAAGCAGCTCCGGCTCTGGTCCTGGAAGAAACGGCCGAAATAGTCGAGACCTGGTTTGGTGTAAATTTTGAAATAAAGAAAGCCTGGAGCATTGCTAGCGATGGAGCCGAACGCCGGGTTCCGATTGATAGCCAGAAAATCCCGGCAGCTTTTGATTACCTCTCAATTCCCAAATTACAGGAGCTGTCGTTCCTGAGGTCGAGTTTCAAAAATNNGCTATTGCCAGCGACGGAGCCGAGCGCCGGATACCGGTTGATAGTCAAAAAATGCCGGCCGCTTTTGATTACCTGTCGGTTCCCAAGCTGCAAGAGTTGTGCTTCCTGCGGTCGAGTTTCAAAAGTTTCCTGCCTTATCCCTTGCTCCCGGGCCGGGCTGACCTGTTCATCGCCCAGGATTTTGTCGGCTCTCTCGGCCTGAACCTGCTTCCAGCCGGCGATGAACTCCAGCTGTACTTCGGCCAGGATAATCAGGTCAAGGTCAAAAGGGAACTGGTAAAAAGGGAAAAGAGCGGCCCGGGCTTTCTGGGGAGGAATGAAAGAGTTAACCAGGTCTTCCGGATTACCCTGGAAAACCTCAGAAACCGCCCGGTGGAGATTGAAGTTCAGGATCAGTTGCCGGTCAGTCAGAACACGAAAATAGAAGTAAAAGACGTAAAAATTATGCCGTCCCCTTCAAGCCGGGATGAAAAGGGGATGCTGACCTGGAAGTTGAAGCTCGAGCCCGGGGAGAAACAGGAAATCATCCTTGATTTTACCGTGGAATATCCAAAGGGCAGCCGGGTAATCGGCCTCTGAGACCTGGCCGGGAAAAGGTTTTTTAGAAAAATTAGGTTAGACCCGAAAAAAGGGCAGAAAAATAATCTTATAAACTGGGATTAAACTGAAATACCGGAAATTTGGTTCTGGTATGGCGATTCTTCTTTGCCATTCTAAGCCCCGGGTATCCAGTTTTTACCGTCAAAATGATATAATCTTAATTCCGTTTAGCTCAAAAATTGGAGTTGGAAGAGGTTAACCTGATGGCAGCAAAAGAATCCGGGACCAGATTCTGGATGATGTCACCCGAGGAAATTGCTTCCCGCTTTGATTCCGACCTCAAGCGGGGTCTGACCTCAGACCAGGCAGCGGGCCTGCTCCAGCAATATGGCTATAATCAGCTGCAGGAGACCAGGGGCCGTTCGCCACTTAGAGTCTTACTGGACCAATTTAAGTCATTCCTGATCTGGGTGCTGGTGGCGGCGGCCATCATCTCCGGTTTTCTGGGAGAGTGGGTGGATGCTCTGGCCATCATCGCCATCGTCATCCTGAATGCCATTCTGGGTTTTATTCAGGAATACCGGGCTGAGAAATCACTGGCCGCCTTAAAAAAGATGGCTGCTCCGATGGCCAGGGTTATCAGAGACGGTGAATTGAAACAGGTCCCGGCCAGAGAAATAGTGCCCGGGGACCTGCTGGAACTGGAAGCCGGCGACCATGTGGCAGCCGATGCCCGGGTCATTTACCACACCACCAATTTTGCTGTTCATGAGGCCGCTCTGACCGGCGAGTCCACCCCGGTTTTTAAGACCAGCGTTGAACTGGAAGGCGAGGATATCCCGCTGGCCGACCGGGCCAACATAGTCTATGCTGGGACTTCTGTTTCTTCCGGCAAAGCCCGGGCTCTGGTAGTGGCCACAGGCATGGCTACCGAGCTGGGCCAGATAGCCCGGATGATCCAGGAGATTTCGCTCGAAACCACGCCGCTGCAGAGGAAGCTTGAGCAGTTTGGCCGCTGGATTGTCTACCTGTGTTTTTTCCTGGTTGGACTGATCTTTCTGCTGGAATGGTTACGAGGCGGGGAGTTGGTGCAGGTCTTCCTGACCGCAGTCAGTCTGGCGGTAGCTGCCATTCCTGAAGGCCTGCCGGCGGTGGTGACTATTGCTCTGGCCCTGGGCGTTCAACGAATGGTCAAACGTCACGCCCTGATCCGGAAGCTGCCCTCGGTGGAAACTCTGGGGGCGGCTACGGTTATCTGTTCCGATAAGACCGGGACCCTGACCAAGAACGAGATGACGGTCAAAGCGCTCTATGCCGACGGCCGGCTGTTTTCAATCTCAGGCACGGGTTATCAACCAGAAGGCGGTTTTTTTCTGGATGATAGCCCGGTCAACCCGGCCGACTTTCCTGGTGTCATCAAAACTCTCGCCTGTGGGACGCTGTGCAACTCGGCCCGGCTGGCAGAAAACCAGGGACGTTACCGGATTGTAGGCGACCCGACCGAAGGAGCCCTGCTGACCCTGGCTCGAAAAGCCGGCCTGGACCAGGAATCGCTGGAGCAAACCGAACCCCTGGTGGAAGAAATACCCTTCGATTCCGAGCGCAAGATGATGACCATGATCAGGAAGGTTGGCTCTGAATTCATGGCCTACGTCAAGGGGGCTCCAGATGTCCTCCTAAAAAACTGCAGCCGCATTTTTGAGGGTGGCCAGGAAAGGTCAATAACCCAGGAAGATTTCAACCGCATTTTGCGAGTCAACGAGAACCTGGCCCAGCAGGCCCTCAGGGTGCTCGGCTGTGCCTACCGCCGCTTTCCGTCCTACCCGGAGAAGCTGGAGGCCCAGACTATAGAAAAAGACCTGGTCTTCGCCGGGCTGGTGGCCATGATTGACCCGCCCCGCCCGGAAGTGGTTCAGGCCATTGCCGCCTGCAAAAGAGCTGGTATTAAGCCGGTGATGATCACCGGAGACCACAAGGTAACCGCCCTAGCCATAGCCCGGGAGCTGGGGATGCTGGAAGCAGGGGCCCTGGCTCTAAGCGGTGAGGAACTGGATAGACTGAAGCCAGAAGAATACCAGGAGCGGGTGGAAAAAATCCAGGTCTATGCCCGCGTCTCGCCCGAACATAAACTCCGGATTGTCAGGGCCTGGAAGAATAAGGGCGAGGTGGTAGCTATGACCGGCGATGGCGTCAACGATGCCCCGGCCGTCAAGGAAGCTGATATCGGGGTGGCCATGGGCATTACCGGCACCGACGTCACCAAAGAAGTTTCGGACATGGTGGTCACCGATGATAACTTCGCTTCCATCGTGGCTGCGGTGGAAGAGGGCCGCACCATCTACGACAACATCCGCAAGTTTGTGATCTTCTCCGTGGCCGGCAATACCGGCAAGATCCTGGCGG
>DMVN01000055.1 GCA_003476685.1 Acidobacteriota bacterium
CCAGCACCGCAGCCGTTCCGTAAGCTTTGGGCATGGACACACCTTCCTTGGCCAGAATATAAAAATGGACCGACATCGTTCGGGACGAAGAGAACAGCGAAGTCGGCATCCGTAGAGCCGAGCCGGCGGTGAAAATGACGGCCGCGGTTTCGCCGATGCTCCGGCCGATGCTCAGGATAACCCCAGTTACTATTCCCGGTATGGCTGAGGGCAAAACCACCCTGGTGACGGTCTGCCAGCGGGTGCTGCCCAGGGAAAAGCTGACCAGGCGGTAGGCCGGGGGAACAGCCTTGATGGCTTCCTCGCTGGTCCTGATGATGGTTGGCAGAACCATGAAGGCCAGGGTCAACCCCCCGCTCAGGATGGACCAGCCGAATTTCAACTTGTTGACAAAAAGAATGAAGCCGAACAGGCCAAAAATGATGGAAGGGATGCCGGCCAGGCATTCAGCCCCAAACCTGATGATACGGGTGATGCGGCCCTCAATCGTGTATTCGGTGAGGTAAATGGCCGTGCCAACTCCCAGGGGTGTGGCCACCAGCAGGGCGATGAAGGTCAGGAAAATAGTGGCCACAATGGTGGAAAGTATGCCACCCTCCCGTCCCATGTCCGCCGGATTCCGGGTAAGAAATTCCAGGCTGAGCTGGGGCAGGCCGTTTTTGAGAATAACCACCAGTATAAAGACCAGGACCAGGATGGCCATCGAGGTCAGAAAATACATTAAGGACTGAGCAATTTTCTGCTCTGTTTTAGGATCGAACCTTAGCTGCTGACCCACCCCTGGCTCCTTACTTCTTCTTCTGCCTGGCTGAGGTTACATTGGCCATAGTATTCAAAATCATGATAATTATGAACAGGATAACTCCGGTAGCAAACAGCGCTTCCCGGTGCTCACCGCTGGCATAAGCCATCTCCAGAGCGATGTTGGAAGTCAGGGTACGCACCGGGGCTAAAATCGATCCGGGAATATCGGCCGCATTGCCAGCCACCATGATGACGGCCATAGTTTCCCCGATGGCCCGGCCCATGCCCAGGATTATCCCGGCAATTATTCCCGAACGGGCAGCCGGCAGAACCACCAGCCTTACGGTCTGCCACCTGGTTGCTCCCAGAGCAATGGAACCCTCACGGTAGGAATCGGGCACGGCCCTGATGGCATCGATGGAAATGCTGATGACCGTCGGCAGAATCATAATGCCCAGAATGATGGAAGCAGCCAGCACTGAAAGCCCCGGGCCACCGAACCTTTCCCGGATGAACGGCACCAGGAACATTAAGCCGATAAAGCCGTAAACCACGGAGGGGATGCCGGCCAGAAGTTCGATCACCGGCTTTAGAATCCGGGACAGCCGGCGGTGAGAAAACTCGGTCAGAAAGATGGCACTGGCCAACCCCAGCGGTACACCGATAATCAGAGCTCCGAAGGTTACCATAAGAGAGCCGACAATCATCGGCAATAAACCAAAACTCTTTTCTGAGGGATACCAGTCCCGGCCCAGGAAAAAACTGCGGAAGCCATACTTGAACATAATCGGCGTGCCCTGCTCGAAAATGAAAATGGTAATGATGGCCAGCACTGAAATGGCCGACAGGGCTATCATCAGCAGGCCGAGCCTGACCAGCCGGTCATTCCTGTCCAGTTTGGTCATAATTTACTCCCCTGCTCCTTTTTAACCGGGATCAAACCCTCTTTATGGACCAGTTCCTGGATTTCTGGTGACAGCACAAAATCAATGAATTCTTTAGCCAGGCCGGTAGGAGCCTCTTTGGTCAGAAACAGAAAGGGCCGGACCAGTTTATATTCTTTTTTCAGGATGGCTTCTTCGCAGGGAGCCACACCGTTGAGGGCCAGAGCCTTGACCCGGTCATTGACCAATCCCAGGGAAATAAAGCCGATGGCCTGGGGGTCGCGGCTGACGATTTCTCTGACGGTACCGTTGGAATCCTGAACTATGGCCTTCTTGGTTATCCTGGACTTGCCCATGACCAGTTCCTGGAAGGCTCCGCGGGTGCCTGAACCTTCTTCCCGGACGACCACAGTTATGGGTTTTTTCTGACCGTTGAGTGTCTCCCAGGTGGTAATCTCTCCGACGAAGATGCTCTTGACCTGGTCAATGGTAAGATTATCGAGCGGATTGTCAGGATGAACGATGATGGCCAGGCCGTCATGGGCCACCTCTATCTGGAACAGGTCCATCTCATCCTCTTTGAGTTCGCGGGAAGACATCCCGATGTGGGCCGCTCCGGTCTTAACTGCCTGAATGCCCGCGCTGGACCCCCCGCCCTGGACATCCACTATCATGTCCGGTCTTTTCTCCATGAAAACTTCGGCCCACTTATCGGCAAAGGGCTGGACGCTGGTAGAACCAGCCACCACCAGGTTGTGTCCGCTTCGCCCCTGGCGGCAGGAAGGAAAGAATATGATGACGGAAAGCAGAATGAAGAGGAGAGTGGCAGTCATCCGGGTTGCAGAGGCGGAAGGCCATCCGGCTGACATTGTCTCTCTTCTTCTTTTAGCTTCCATGGTCTCCATCAGGTCCAATCAGTCTTATCAGTTCTTTCCTCTTTGGCCCGGGCCGGGCGCAGTCCGGGTCTGCCTTCAATTATCTGAGGGATTCATTACAGGTTTTTAATTATACTTAACTTTGAGAAAAAGAAAAGCTACAAACTGCCGCTGAGATTCAGGATGATATCTTGTCTATTTCCTGCAACCGCCTCTCAAAGCTCTGGCTCTTTTCTTCATATTCCAGGTAGACCTGGGTATATTCTTCGTAGAGCGAGTCCAGACTCTTGCGATTGGCATCGAGTTCCCGCGACAGCCGCACCACTTCCTGACCCCGGCCGTCGACCGAAGCTTCAATGATCTGCTGCGTCAGCTGATTCACCTTCTGTTCCAGGGCTTCAATCTGACTCTCCAGAGAGAGTACCCTTTCTTCCAGGGGCTTTAAGATTCGGGATTTTTCTATGATAACCTCTGAACGCAGCTTGCGCAGTTCCCGGGGTGAAAGCTTAAAGCGGAAGGATTCATCCTGGATGGCCTGACGGGAGCCGTTTTTGTCACGCTCGCCTTTGTCCGGCGGTACGGCTGGTGCCGGCGCCGGCCCTGGCACTTCATCCCTGGACTGAACCTGGTTCTCAGTCTTTTCCTCGTTCCAGCCAACCCTTTTGAGGAAGGTTTCGTAATCGCCCTCGAAAACCGTGAGCCTGTCATTCTGAAAGACAATCAGTCGCTCGCCCAGGGCTCTCAGGAACATCTCGTTATGGGTCACCATGACCACGGCCCCATCAAAGTTGTCCAGGGCAGCCAGCAGGGCATCGCAGGATTCAAGGTCCAGGTGGTTGGTGGGCTCGTCCAGAAGCAGGAGATTGACAGGGGTGGCCAGAATCTTTCCCAGCAACACCCGGCTTTTTTCCCCGCCCGACAGGACCCTGATTGGCTTGAGGGCCTCCTCGCCTTCAAACATCAGGGTGCCGGCAATCTGACGCACCCGGGCTGGCTCCAGCTGGGGATTGGCCGAACCTATTTCTTCTAAGACGGTATTGGCATTGTTCAGGTCTTCGGCAAAACTCTGTTCGTAGTAACCGATGGAGACGGATTTCGGGTAGGTTATTTCCCCGGTTTGGGGCGGGAGAACCCCGGCCATCAACTTCAGGAGAGTAGTCTTGCCCCGCCCGTTGGGTCCGATGACCATCACCCGGTCGCGGGCCCCGAGGTGCAGGCTGAAGTTCTGGATAAGCGGCCGGTCCGGAGTATAAGCAAAACTGACATGGTTTAGGCTGAGGGCATATTTATGGTGGAATTTCTTCTCCAGGAAAGAAAATTCCATGTTCTTGATTTTTTCCAGCTTGTCCCGCTTTTCCATCTTTTCTATGTACTTCAGGCGGGACTGGACCAGGCCGGCCAGGCGGGCCTTGGCCCGGAAGCGGTTGATGAAGACTTCCAGCTCCTTTCTTTTGCGCTCGTCATTAATCCGGGTCTTCTCGTAAACCTCTTCTTCCAGAGCCAGCTGGTTGTAATACTTCTCGGTATCGCCCTCAATCTTGCGCACCTTGCGGCGGTGGATACCGAGAATGTGGGTGGCCACCCGGTCCATAAAGCTGCGGTCATGGGTGATGAACATCAGCTCTCCCTGCCAGGACAGCAGGAATTTTTCCAACCAGCGAATGGAAGTGATGTCCAGGTAGTTATTGGGTTCATCCAGAAGCAGCAGGTCATAGTCGGTGAGAAGCAGGCGGGCCAGGTTCAACCTGACCTTGAAGCCGCCGGACAGCTGGTGCGGGTTCTTCTGGAAATCAGCGGCGGAAAAACCCAGGCCGGCCAGGACTTTCTCCACCCGCCAGAGATGATCCGAATCATGGTCGGATAGTCCGCGGCTGGCTTCCTCCAGAACCGTGGCCATCTTAAAATCCGGTTCTTGCTCCAGGTAGCCGAGGCGGTAGTTCCTGGGGATTATCACCCGGCCTTCGTCAGGCTCTTCCAGGCCGGCGATGATACGGAACAGGGTGGATTTGCCGTGGCCGTTTTTACCGACCAGGCCAACCTTTTCGCCCCGGTTGATTTTGAAGCTGATTTTTTCAAAAAGAACCTGCCGGGCAAAGCTCTTGGACAATTCTTCAACAGCGATCATTTCTTAATTTCATCTCCAGCCGGGGTGGCCTTATTAAAATCTTATCAAAATAAATTCTTCAGCAATTCGCGTTACATAGCCAGGATGATGACTTCTTATCCCGTTCCTGGGCCAGAACTTTTTCTGCTGGCCAGGACTATAATCATAGCACGTTCGGGAGCTGATTTTTAGTCAGGCCCGGGTTGGAACCCTGGATGCGGGTATCTGCTGAGGGTAGATCAATTCCTTGTGACATAGATTGTGGAGCGCCGGGTGCTTGCTTCCAGACTGGAAACTGAACCCGATATTTAAAGAAGTCACGCTGGCCCCAAGGCAACAGAACTTGTTATAAATTTTCACTTGAGTCAACAAATCAATTTCATAAATATTTTTATATAACCATTTGAATGGTTGACTTAAGGCTTCTTTCTGTTAAATAATAAAGCAATATAACGGAGAAAACTTATGGGTGCAAAGATTGTCATCATCGATGACGACAGGGTTTCCTCTTCTATCCTCGAGAAATTATTCAGCGAGAAGGGATACAAGGTGCTTAAGGCCTTTGACGGCGAAAAAGGTCTGAAGCTGGTCAAAGAGATCCGACCCCAGCTGGTAATCTGCGATATGCTACTACCCAAGATACATGGGGCCGACCTGTGCCGGAAAATCAAGGACGACCCGGAATTGCAGTCAACCAAGGTGGTGCTGATTACTGCCGTTTACAAGGGAGCCACTTCCCGGCTCGACGTTAAAAGCTATGGAGCCGATCATTATTTTGAAAAACCCATCAACCCCAAAGAGCTTTTGAGCTGGGTTGAAAACAACCTGCCGAAAGAAGAAAAACCGGTTGCCAGCAGCCAGCTGACTGGTTCCAAGCCCATAGATATTGAGTCCCTGAATATAGACGAGGTCATGAGCCAGCTGAAAACCATGGTGGATAAGGACCTCAACAAGAAAAGATAGAACAAGAATTCTCTACTAAAGCAGAAAAGCCTGAAACCCGTAGTTTTTACCTAAGGGCTTCAGGCCTTTTTTTTAACGAGAGCCCAGGCTTAATCCTTGTTCTTCCAGTTTTCGGACTCTCTTTCTTAAATCCCAAACTGGGCCGTTATTTATGCTCCATTTCATATTGCCCGGTGCACAGGCCCATTTCCTTCATCAGGTGGTGAGCGCCGGAGAATTTTTCGGTGATGAACAGGACATAGCGGATGTCCACGCTGATGGAACGCTGCCATTCGGGAATGATGTAGTAATCGCCGATGACGCTTTCATAGGTCATATCAAATATGATTCCCACCTGCTCGCCTTTAGCGTTGAGGGTCGGTGAGCCAGAATTACCGCCGGTGACGTTGGTGGTGTTGAGGAAGCAGGCTGGTACATCTTTGAGAATGGGGTCTTCAAAGCGGCCGAAATCGCGCTTCTGGTAAAGTTCTTTGAGCTTAGCTGGAACGTGGAAGGGAAATTCGCCGGTTTCTTTTTCCATCACGCCTTTGAGGGTGGTGATGGGCTTGTAGATGACGGCATCGCGCGGGCTGTAGCCCTCAACCAGACCGTAAGTGAAGCGAATGGTGCTGTTGGCGTCTGGTGCCAGCTTCCCTTCTTTCATTTCCAGGAGGGCCGCTTCGTAAAGCTTTTTGATGTCAGCTCTTTCTTGAGCCCAGGCTTTGCTCTCCTCGCGCACCACTTTGAGCTCTTTTTCCAGCTCAGCGGCCAGGTTGATAAAGGGGTCATTTAATTTCATCAATTCCGCCGGCTTCTTTTCCAGAAGCTCCAGTCGCTTCTGCGGGTCGCCGAGGATGGTATTTTTGTAAAGATTATCCACGTATTCATCTATGGCTTTTTCTGATTTCTGAGCCAGAAGAGCTCTAAAAGCAGCGGGCACTTTATCGGGCGGCAGGTTCATCATCTTCTTAAGCTGGTGCTTGAAGAACTCGCGGTCGGTGTTAAAAACATAGCCGCGTTCGGCCAACTGAATTCTCTGCTTGATGTAGGGCAGGTTGCGGTCCTGGTAGGCGGCTTCGCGGTCCTTATCAGGTTTCTGGCGTTCTAAGACGGTGCGGTAAATGGTATAAGCCTGAGAAAGGACGGTGGAGCCGAAGTAAGGGCTGATGATGTTGCTGAGAAGCTCGTTCTTGGCCGCAAACACATCGTAGCGCTTCATGTAATCAGCCATCTGGTCCAGGACTTTCCCGTACTTTTTCTGCCGTTCGGGGCTGGCGTTGACCCAGGCTAAAAATTCTTTTTCCTGCTCTTTCTTGCGGGCAATCAGGTCTACTTTTTTCATGCCCTCCACTTTGCCCTGCATGTTTTTGAGCGAGTTGTAAAGGCCCTTGAGCATGGAGGCGTAGCGGATTTCAGTTTCTTTATCACCCTTGCTGGCGTTTTCTATGAAGTTGATGATGTCCTGGAATTCCGCCATTCGCTTGACCATGGAGTTGAAGTCGTACTCTATTTCCACGGCCAGGTTGTTGCGGTAGGTGCGGCCAGGATAGCCCATGACAAAAGTAAAATCGCCTTCCTTAACGCCTTCGGTGGAAATCTTCAGCCAGACTTTGGGTTTGTAGGGAACGTTCTCCGGGCTGTAATCAACGCCAACTCCGTCTTTGGAAACGTAGGCTCTGAGGAAGGAAAAGTCGCAGGTGTGG
>DMVN01000125.1:0-251 GCA_003476685.1 Acidobacteriota bacterium
GCGGCTCCACGGCCAACATCGGTACGAACGCCCGGGTGCTCGAGCTCCGGCCGGGGCTCGCCGAAGGCGTCTTCGTTCCGCCCCCGCCCGAGCGCGGCGTTCTCCAGGCCATGGCCGCCGCGGGCGTTCCGGTCATCCATTTGCTGAACGTCAAGGGCCTGTGCGAGCGCTACGGCCTGCCCTGGGACCCCCGGCCCCTGCCGGCTCCCGGCGGCAACAGCCCCGTCTATCGCCGCGCTTCGTCCGGCTCG
>DMVN01000125.1:267-3555 GCA_003476685.1 Acidobacteriota bacterium
AATGGGGACGTTTCTGGTTTTCGTCTCGAAAACCAGAAACGTCCCCATTTTTTCTTGATTGACACGGCCGGGGAATTTGCCATAATGGTTCCGTCCGGCGAACCCGGACTACTTGACTCGTCCCCATTTCGCATGGCGCGATAAATATTTCGAAGAAGAGGGAGGAGTCATGTCCAAGAAAACGCTCGCCGTCCTGAGCCTAGCGATCGCCGTGGTCTTCCTGTTGTCGTCGACCGCATGCGTTTCCAAGAAACGCCTGGAGAGGGTCGAACAGGAGAACGCCCAGCAGATGGCCCAGGCCAACGCGCGCATCGACGATCTCACCAAGAAGAACGAAACGCTGGACAAGGGCCTGGCGGATACCCAGAGCGCCCTCTCCGGCGCTCAGAGCGAGAACAAGCAGCTCGCGTCGACCGCCGCTTCGCTCAAGGACCAGCTGGCGGCGCTCGAAGGCCAGAAGACCGAGCTGGACAAGGCCCTGGCCGCGGGCAAAGAGACCGAAGCTTCCTATCAGAAGAAGGTCCGGTCGCTCAACGGCGCCATCGGCAACCTGAGAACGAAGGTGGCCGAGATGGAGACCCTGATCACGGCCAAGGAAGCGGAGATCGCCGCGCTGCAGCAGACCGAGGCCTCGCTCAAGGCCGCGGCCGAGGAGCAGAGCAACAAGCTGGCCGCCCTGACCGCCGACAAGAATTCCCTGACGGCCCAGCTGGACAAGACCGTCGCCAGCAAGAAGTCGACGACCCTGATCCTGGGCATCCTGCTGGGATTGGCTGTCATCCTGGCCCTCGTCGGGTTCCTGCGGGGCCGGAAGACGGCGGCCTGACCGGATTTCCCCGGTCCGCCGGCCGCCTATTCGAAGAATAGCTTCCCGGCCGGGGCCGTCCCGGGGTCCTTGAGGAAGGCCCCCGTCCCTTTTGCGACGACCTCGGTGTAGCGGGGGACGCCTGAAACGACGACGGCCCTGTCCGGCCTGTCGGCCGACCAATTCTCCAGGATCTGGAGGACCGTCGAAGTGTGCCGGCCGACCCGGATGTCGATAGGCCAGCCGTTCTCGTCGATCTTCTCGAAGAGCAGGCCCCTCTTTCCCGCCCGGACGACGAACTCGTCCTTGCCCGTGAGCAGGAGGGCCCTGTCCGTCCGCCCGCGCGTCGCGTCGAGGAAAGGTTCCGGGGCCTCGAGGAGGAGCGAGATGGCGTCGGTGGCGTCGCCGATCTCGCGGTGGGACAGCCCGCGCAGGGCCTTGGGCGAGTTCTCGACGCCGATCGCGAATCCCTCGACGCTGCTGATGAACATCGAGGCCGCCGCGGCCAGGTCGGCGCCCTTCTCGTGGGCGACGATGGTGCTGATGACCGGGTACTGTAGCTCGGCTTCGTGCAGGTCTATCACCAGGTCAATTTTCTCGCTGAGGATCAGCCTGGTCATGGCATAGCAGGTTTTTTCGGTCATGGTCCCGTTCGGCCGCCCGGGCCAGGTCCGGTTCTGATTCCTGATATCCATGTAGGCCAGTTGCTGGCGGGAAGGGTAGTGAATGTAAACTTCGGGGTCGGGCCACTGGTCGAGCGGGTTGGACCAGCGGTCTCCCTGCCTGAATGTCTGCCGGCCCCAGGGAGTGTCGATGGTGTAATCTGGCGGGTAAGCCCCGCCCAGCCTGGTAGCGGTGGAGGCGCTGGGGTTGGCGGTCGGGATGACAAAAATCCTGCCTCCTTCCACCCGGGCGTTCTCCACGATCAGCCAGGCGGCCAGGCGCCCGGCCGGTTCCTCCGGGTGAGAGCCGCCCAGGATGAGAGCGGCGCCCCCGCTCGAGCCTTCAGCCCTGTTACCCAGCACATAAACCTTGGCGTCATTAATGCTGCCCTTTAGGCCGGAGAAATAATCGCTTAACTTCCTGACCTCCAGGACGCCTTCTCCGGCCACCAGCGGTTCTTTCAGGTGACGGCTGCGGTAGAAACTCAGGCCGGAAAAAATAAAAATCAGGAGAAAGGCGACCACCAATAAAGATTTTCTCAGCCCAATCAAGTCTGGCATCTTGACCTCATTTCAAGCGAAAAAGTCGCAGCAGAAAGGGGAGAAGAACTATCAGGTAAAGGGCTTCGGTCTGCCAGTTCCTGGACTTGCGGAAATTCCAGATAAAGCCGGCAGCAAAAAAGGCCAGCAGCAAATAATAAAGAATGGTAATCAGCGTGGCCATCGCGACTCCTAAAAAATTGTCAGGAAAGAAAGTTTCTTGCTAAAAATTATCATCAGGGTCCCCAGCAGAGCGATAATCATGGCCGGGACCAGGCACATTTTAAGGAAACTCGAATAGCGTTCTTTAACTCCGACCGTATCCATGGTCAGGCGGCCGATAATGGCAGTGGGGGGAAGAGCATCGCCCAGGGGCCAGATCAGGCTCATCCCGGCCAGGGCTACGACCGGGTCGAGTCCCCGGGTGTTGAAAAGAAGGACCAGGGGTACGCCCAGGACCGGGGCTGCTCCCCACATCAGGACTGCTTCGGACAAGGGCAGCGTCAGGAAAAGGGAAGCCACAACCACGACCACCGGCAGGGTCACGACGGAAACGGAAATTAAACCCCTGACCCCGGTCAGGGTCATAATCTGCACCAGAACTCCAACGCAGGTCAGAGTGCCCACCAGCGGCAGGAGCTGTTCGGTGGTATTAAGCGCAGTCTTCCAGACATTTACTCTGACCGGTGAGGCCAGGATGGTAACCAGGGCGGTCAGGGCAAAAATGAGGGGCAGCCCGAGGATGGGAAAGCTGAAGGGAAAAACCCTTCCGGCTACTACCAGGGCCAGGAAGACGGAAAAGGGCAGAGTCAGCCGCCACCAGTTCATTTTTTCCGGAGGAACGGGGATTTCGGCCAGGGCCTTTTCGATATCCACTGGCCTGGCTTTCCAGCCCAGGATAAAAATGGTCAGCAGGGCCCCCAGAAGGCAGGGCAGGAGAAGAGGCAGAAAAAAACCCACATAGGGCATGTTGATTCCGGCTGCGGTCAGCATGGCCCAGAGGCTGACCGGCGGGGCGGCGGCGCTCAGGCCGGCGATAATAAAGATAATAGCCGCTACCCTGATGTTGTCCAGTCCCATGTATTTCAAGACGACCGCCACCAGCGAACCGGTTATCAGGACGGTAACGCTGCCGGCCCCGGTCAGGGCGCCCGGAATTAAAAGCAGACAGACCAGGAGCAGGAAAAGAATGAACCGGCGATGGTGAAATTTCTTGAGTATGGCCCTGACGGCGAAGGTTACTCCCCCGGCTTCCTTGAGCAGGTTCATGAACAGCGTGGC
>DMVN01000200.1 GCA_003476685.1 Acidobacteriota bacterium
TTCACCGTTAAGGGGGAGTTTGACCGGCTGTACCGGGAAATTCCCCTGGTGGTAGAAGACATCCTCAAGAAGAACCGGACAAAGAGCTGAAGGCAGAGCGCTGCTGCTAACAACATGGATGGTCTGATCATCGTTGATAAACCGGACGGCTGGACCTCCCACGACGTCGTCCTGAAGCTAAGGAAAATTCTCCGGCTCAAGAGGGTCGGCCATGCCGGGACTCTGGACCCGCTGGCCACCGGGGTGCTGCTGGTAACTGTCGGCCAGGCCACCCGCCTTTTTCCTTACCTGGCCGGGATGGATAAGACTTATTCCGGCGAAATCAGGCTGGGTCTGGCCACCGACACCTATGATTCTCAGGGAAAGCCTCTGGGCCCGGAAAAGAACATCTTTCCCCTGGAAAAAGAGCTTCTGGCCGCCGTGGCTTCTCTGGTTGGAGAAATAAGCCAGCTGCCACCGCCCTACTCGGCCAAGAAAATAAACGGGCAGCCGGCCTTCAAGCTGGCCCGCCGCGGGCTCACACCCGAACTCCAGCCGGTTAACGTGACCATCCACCGCTTCCTGGTCCTGGATTACAACCCTCCGCTGGTGAAATTCCTGGTGGAATGTTCTTCCGGAACTTATGTCCGCTCCCTGGCCCATGACCTTGGTCAGAAGCTCGGCTGCGGAGCTCATCTTTTTAGCCTGAGGCGGCTGGCCGTCGGCCGCTATACCGAAGAAGAAGCCCTGCGCCCGGGAAAAATTGAAGAACTGGCCCGGGAGAAAGCCTTTGAGCAGTTTCTCCTGCCCCTGGAAAGCCTTCTTCCCGATTACCCGGCTCTCTGGGTCGACCAGGAAGGGGCCCGGGCCTTTAACCACGGGGCCAGAATCGGCCTGGGACAGATAACCAGGGCAGTCATGGCTGGCTCCCGCCTGACCGTCACCCACCTCTTCCGGGTGTTTTCAGAACAGGGTAAGCTGCTGGGGCTGGCCCGGTTCGAGGCCCGGGAAAAGTTTTTCCAGCCTGAACTGGTGCTCGGAAGCAGTCAAGCGACCTGAACCGCCCCCAATTGTCAAATTTTTTTACCGCCATTCAAAAAAAGTTAACAACTGTCCTTGAAATTTAGCCGGCTCTGATATATTTTATAAAGGCAATGAGGCTTAACCGGAACCAGATAGAACATTTATCCTTCGTCATACTGAGAACTCTGATCAAAGAGGGGAAAATTCTGGTTGAAGACAAGACCCGGGTCCTGGAAGACATCATCAACCTTATCACCGAGGAGTTCGTCAAGGAAGACAAGCTGGACCAGGAAGTCAGGGAAATCTTAAACAAGCACATGGATGAAATCCGCAAGGGAAATATCGAATACCAGACTATGTTCAAGATGATCAAGACCAAACTGGCCAAGGAAAGGAACATCGTCATCTGATGAGCCGACTGTCCAAAGAAAAAATTAACCACCTGTCCAAACTTCTGGTCAATGCCCTCTACAAGAACGAGCAGGTGGATTTTCTGGACGAACCGAACGAGGTCCGCCTGGCCATAGTCCGGGCCATAGAAGAAGAGATGAAGCTCTATGACCAGATTGACCGCAAGGCCAGGGAGAAAATAGCCAGCCAGAAAAAGCAGATTGAGGAAGGTTCCCAGGAGTGGGAAATCCTTTATCGGAAATACTATAACGAAGAGCTGTCCAAGCTAAGCAAGCTATCCGAATAGGGCCCGCCTACCAGTCCCAACCGTTTTAATTCTTTTAAGCCCGGTTTTTCTTCACTTTAATTTTTCCCCACTTGTCTACTTTTTATTGCCACCTTTATAGATTTGCCTGGTCGCCGATGATTAACAGCCCCGTTATTTTCTTTTTCTTCTTTTTTCGAAAAGCAGAGAAACATAACAGCCGGGATTGGCCTAACTTGATAGTTCTTCCAGGTCCATGAAAAAAAGAAAATTATGATGCCAGAAGTCGAAGCCCACAAATTTCAGACAGCGAGGGAAAGGCAGGACATCAGGCCCTGGATTAATTTCTTCAACTGTTCATCAGGGTGCTGGAAGTCCTTAAAATTTTGAGCCCTGGCTCTGGCTTTAAGGCAGGGCCAGTCTGGACTCCGGTTTCAAGATACCTGAACCGGCTGGCTTTAAAAAGAAAAGGGGCGGCTCGAAGCCGCCCCCTGTTATCAACCACAGGTATTAGAAGCAGAATCTGAAGCCGACTCCCATCTTGTGATGGTCCTCAAAATTGCGGCCGATGGGTGCCCTGAACTCAAAGAACAGGTGGCTCATCTGGAGATAGTTGTTGGTAAGAGTAACACCGAGCTGGCCGACGGCATCGACTCCGCTCTTTCTGTTGTAAAGGCTGCTAAGCTCTTTGGTGGTGAAACCGGGTCCGATGCCCAGGTAAACCTTGCCGAAGTGGAAGTTGGCCAGCAGTTCGGCCATGATGATGGCCTTCCAGGGGTCTCCCTTGAGCGGCAGTCCGGCTCCGGCGGTCATGGTCAGGCTGACCTTGTCGGGGTTGAGCCAGTAGAAGAAACCGGGCCTGAGATAGAGGTAAAGAGCGTAGCTGGGCAGGTCATACTGGTCGCCACCGTGAGCCAGCATCGGGCCAGCCTCGATCAGGCCGAAGAATTTCTTCCTGGTCACGGTAAAGGATTTCCTGGAATCTTCGGAAGCGGTGGAGACAGCTCCGTCGTTATCGTAGGCGGTGACGCTGATGGTGAAGGTCCCTTCCTTGTACAGGGTCTTTTCCCAGGTAAAGGGCTTTTCAGTATCGTTATAGGAATCAATCACCTGACCATTGGCATCCTGCAGCTCGAAGACCACTCTGGTCACCTCGCCGTCCTGGTCGGAAGAACCGGAAGCGTCGAAGGTCAGGGGTTTACCGTACTTGTTGGTGCAATCGGTGCAGCTGGGGACAACCTTGGCCACCGGAGGATAGTTGATGTAAACCTTGCCTTCACAGGGATTGGCCGAAGGTTTGCCAGCCAGGTTGAGAGCCGAGCCCTTGAAAATGAATTCGCCGGGCTTGTCCAGCTTGGTCTGCCATTTGGCCGCCTCGGGGGTCAGGTCCTTGCTGGCCACTTTAGCGCCCTGCTTGTCGAAGATTTCAACCTTCATGCTCTTGGCGTACTGGGTGCCGCTCATATCAACTGTGATGGGGTCATTGATGTTGGCCTTGGCCGGGGAAACTTTCAGCGAGCAGATGGCCTCGGGGATTTCTTCCACCATGTCCTTGAAGGCGATGTTGCCGCAGGGTTTGGGGATGATGAAGGTATAGGTCTTGAAACCTTCCTTGACTTTGACTGCAAAAACCTCAACCGGTTTCTTACCGGCCCATTCCAGCTCTCCGGAAACTTTAACTTTACCATGGGAGCGGAACAGCATCCACTTGACCGTTTCCCCGATGTTCCAGGTGGTGTCCTCGAACTGGGCTGTTTTCAGCTGATTGATAAAGGCCTCATAGAGAAAACCATAGCCGGCCTGGTCGAAGCCGGTCTTGATGTCAGCCGAGTAGCGGTCGACCAGCATTTTCATGACCTCAGGGGTGGGAATCTTGCCCCTGACTCTGGCAAAAGTATACTGGCCAATGTTGTTAATCTTCTTAGCCTGAGCCGCTGCTTCCAGAGTAAAAATTAAAACCAGAACGATAACCATAAAAATCGCCAACTTTTTGATTTTCATCCGCACTACCTCCTTTAATTTTCTGGCTACGCTTATCTATTTAATAAAAATCTAAGCTGGTTGTCAAGAAAAATAAACCAGCTTTTTTATAATTTACAGAGAAAGAAAATTGCGGCTGATGGTTTCAATCCAGAGGTCATCGCAGGGAGCAGCGTCCAGCGCCTGGTTGATAAGGTCAGTCCCGGAAAAACCTCTGTCCAGCATCCCCCGCAGCAGTTTGGTGGCCGAGACCGGGTCGATTTCGGGGTGGGCCTGCAGTCCCCAGACTTTTTTTCCTTTCAGGCGGAAGGCCTGAACCGGGCAGTGCTGGCTGGCGGCCAGGATTTCAAACCGGCTTTCATCCAGGTTATAAACCTCGTCATAATGGGAAGAAAAAACATGAAGCCGCCGGGCCGGACCAAGGAGCGGGTCTGACCTCAAAATTTCTACTTCAATCCAGCCGATTTCCGGGCGGGCCGCCCGCCTGACAGACCGGGGGCCAGCCAGGGCCAGAGCCACAAGCTGGTGCCCGTAGCAACTGCCCAGAACCACCAGGTCCCGTTCCACAGCTTCTTGCACCAGGTCGGCTTCGGCCATAACCCAGGGTTCCACGTTGACGATGGAAGCTTCCGAACCGGTCACGATGAGATGGGTATAGCCATCATCCAGGTCGGGCAGGTAGCCCTCCACCGCCCGGAAGGCCCGGTACGGCAGGTCCAGGTAAGCGGTCCAGTGTTCGACCGGGTTGTAGACCTCCGGCCACAGGGAGTTGTCAATGATGGCTAATTTTTTCATACTGACCTGCCTTTTTTATAAAATTTGTTGAAATTATAGATGAAATGCGGTAAAAATAACAGGTTGATGATGTTATAATTTTTTGCTAATAAACCGAAACTTACCGCCTGAATCAAGCTAAAAGGAGAAATCAGGTGAACGTAGTCAGAGAAGAAACTGAACTGCATGTGATCACTCCCAACGAGCCGGGAATTTTCGGCCGCGTCCTGGGGACGCTGGCCAACGCCGGCATCAACCTCAGGGCCTACTGCGTTTTCTCCGAAGGCGACCAGGGCCACTTCCAGTTGATCACCTCCGACAACAAGAAGGCGGAAGCCGCGCTGCGAGCTCTCCGCTATAAAATAAAGGTTACCAAGGTCATTACGGTCGAAGTCACCGACCGCATTGGCGTCGGGGCCGAAATCGGAGCCCTGCTGGGCGGAGCGGTGATTGATATCAAGTATTCTTATGGCTCTTCGGCCGGGGCCGGAAGAACCCTGCTGGTCTTCAAAACCAGCAACAACAAAAAGGCCCTGAAAACCCTGCAGTAAAACCTCCAGACCGCCTCAGGTCTGGACCGCCTCCCCGCTTCGGCGGCGGGAAAAGGTCCGGACAAAAAGGAAAATCACCCCTACCGCCAGAGCCATCAGCAGCAGGTCGGCCACCAGCAGCACGTAATTTCTCTTCTCCAGGTAAGAGCGCATAAGGATGACCAGCGAGGCCATGGTGGTCAGCAGCATGAAAATTCCCGGGGCCAGGGTAAACCAGTTGGAGCGGCGGCGCAGCAGCAACCAGGCCGAAACGGCAAACAGAGTCAGGGCCGCCAGCAGCTGGTTGGCCGTTCCGAAAATCGGCCAGAGGACGTTGAAGGCGTTGGAATAAGCCAGCACCCACATCAGCAGCACGGCTATTCCCGAATTAACCCAGTAATTCTTAAGGAAACGGGGCGGGTTCTTGAAAACTATGGACCAGAGCTCCTCGAAAAGATAACGGTTAAGCCGGACGGCCGCATCCAGGGTGGTGACCACGAAGCCCTCCACCAGCAGAATCCCGAAAATCGTTCCCAGGGCCACCGGTATTCCCAGGCCCAGGTTGAAAAGATGCCCGGCGGCCAGGGAAAAGCCTAAGATGGGGTTAGACCGGACGGTCGGGTCGGAGGGCCAGACGATGGCTTTATAATCGCCGAAGCTCAGGGCCGCCCCGACCGCCAGCACCACACAGATGGCCAGGACCGATTCCAGGAGCATGGCGTTGTAACCTACCCGGCGGGCATCTTTTTCTGAGGGCAACTGCTTGCAGGTGGTGCCTCCGGCCACCAGGGCGTGGAAACCGGAGATGGCCCCGCAGGCAATGGTGCAGAACATCATCGGCCAGATCAGCCCCAGGTTCCGAACGCCTTCCTGAAGGTTAAAGGCCGGAATAGTCACCCTGAGACCGTGAAAGCCAGTGTTGAGGGCCGACAGCACCAGGAGCACGATCCCACCGTAAAGAATCTGGACGTTGATAAAGTCCCGCGGCTGGAGAATCACCCAGACCGGGACTCCGGCCGCTATCAGGACGTAAACGGAAATGATGATCATCCAGACTCTGGGGCTCAGAGTTACCGGGTAATGAATACCGGCGATAACCGAAATAAAGCCAATGGCCAGGGCCAGGAGATAAGCCAGGGCCGTTTTCATCCTCTTTTTATAAAGCAGCCAGCCGAGAAGCGGTGAGGACAGGGTAATGATGATGACCGACATGGAAGCGATGCCTCCGATGCGTCCCATGACCACTCCGTCTACCACCACCGTTTTCAGGAAGGTCTCCCCTTCTTGCACCCCGATCTTGGCCAGAGGCCAGAGCGAAGTCAGAGAAATGGAAGTGGCGTTGAGGAAGGATGAGGTCACCAGGACAATCATGATGATGGTAAAACCGATGAACAGGTTGAAGCCGGTCTGACCCAGGGTGCGGCGGGCCACTTCGGCCATCGACCGACCGCCCTCTCTCAGGCTGACAAACAGGGCGGTAAAATCGTGGACGGCTCCGATAAAGATGCCGCCGAAGACAATCCACAGCCAGGCCGGGACATAGCCATAAAGCAGGGCCATGGTCGGTCCGAGAATGGGACCGGCCCCGGCGATGGCCGAGAAATGATGGGCAAAAACTATGTAGTTTCTGGTCGGGACGTAGTCGCGGCCGTCGTTACAGGCCACGGCCGGTGTCGGCCGGTTGGGGTCTTCGCCCAGCTTGCGAGAAATATAACCGGCATAGAAGCGGGCGGCCAGGATAAAAAAAATGATGGCGATGATGAGAAGGAGCAGGACGTTCATCTGGTCCTCCGGTCAGCGAGTCGCTCCTGAAAAAATAGACAGACATATACCACAGCCGGAGGCAAAAATCAAAAAGGGCGGCCGCCGTCCCGGGCGCTACAGGGTGGTAATCCGGAACCTGACACCCTTGGGGTCGGGGCAGGTCAGGACCTCGGTTTCGGCAATCCAGTCATCCTGGGGCAGCTCATCCTGGCGCTGCTTGGCTGTCAGGAAGGGAAACAGGCTGTTCAGGGCATACAGGCAGATTTTCTTGCCCTCCGGGATTTCCAGCATACCCTCACCCCTGATGTAAAAGCAATCGCCGGGCTTGTGCCGGGCGCCGCAGCGGGAGATGACCTCCACCACTTCGACTTTCAGGTCTTTCATCCCTCCTCCTTTAACATCAATATAAACCGCCGGGCAAAAAAATTCAAACTGGCAATTGCTTTCCGACCCGGAATCTGGGAAAATAAGCCTTAAAAATTCGATTGAAAGCTAAATTTAATTGACAAACCCGGCGGTTTGCAATAAAATCAATTTCCTAACAATATTAAGGAGGAGAGTATGGCGAAAGCAGAACCCAATGTCGTTCCGCTGTGCGATGTCTTACTCGTCTTATTGATCATCTTCATGGTTATCACCCCCATGGTTCAGATGGGTATTGATGCCAAGCTGCCCGAAGTCCAGGCTGAGAGCAAAGGCGGCCAGGACCCCAACGTTATCGTACTAACCGTTAAGAAAAATGACCAGGTTGAAATACAGAGAAACCCTCTGGAGTTGAGAATGCTGCTGGAAGAGTTGCGCCGTCTCTACGCTGCCCGTCAGGATAAAACCATCTTCATCCGGGCCGATGCTAAGCTGCCCTTCAGCAAGGTCATGGAAGTCATGGACATCTGCAAAGGCGCTGGTGTAGAAACGCTGGCCATCATTCCCGAGAAATTCGAAGAATAACCCCTCTCGTTTCCTTCAATCGCTAACAGCAAATAAAAAAGGGGCCTCCAGCAGGCCCCTTTTTTTATGGTTTCAAAAGACTATTTCTGAATAATCGGGCCGATAACTTCCCGCGAGATGACCAGGCGCTGGATTTCGTTGGTGCCTTCAT
>DMVN01000181.1 GCA_003476685.1 Acidobacteriota bacterium
CCTGGATGCCGGCGCCGCCGCCGGAATCCGAGCCGGCGATGGTCAGGACGCGTGCGTAGGTCTTGGGCTGGTTCATGATGCCTTCCTCGCTCGAAGGATGATGGTTTTGAGGTGCGCCGCGGCTTTTTCGGGGTCGGCGGCCGAGACGATGGCCGAGACCACGGCCACCCCGTCGCAGCCGGCGCGGATGACGCTGGCCGCGTTGGCCGGGCCGATGCCGCCGATGCCGACCAGCGGCAGCGAAACTGCGGCGCGGATGGCGGCCACGCCGGCCAGGCCCAGGGCAGGGGCCGTGTCGGTCTTGGTCGGGGTGGAGAAGACGGGGCTCACCCCCACGTAGTCGGCCCCTTCGGCCTCGGCGCGCACGGCGTCCTCCACGCATTCGGCCGAGACGCCGATGAGCATGTCCGGGCCGGTCAGACGGCGGGCGTCGGCCACGGGCATGTCGGACTGTCCCAGGTGCACGCCGTCGGCGCCCACGGCCAGGGCCACGTCCACGCGGTCGTTGATGACGAGGGGCACGCCGGTCCCGGCCAGGATGGCCCGCACGGCCCGCGCCTCGGCCATGAACTCCCGCGTGCCGCAGCTTTTCTCGCGCAGCTGCACGCAAGTCGCCCCGCCGGCCACGGCCGCCTGAACGATGTCCGCCGTGCTCCGGCCCAGGGACAGGCCCCGATCCGTGACCAGGTAGAGGGAGAAATCAGCCATGACGCTCCTCGCGGATGCGGCAGCCCGCCGCCAGCTCCTCGGGGGTGATGGCGTAGAGCGCGTCCAGGAGGTGGACCTGGAAGGAGCCGGGGCCCTCGGCCCTTGCTCCGGCGCGCTCCCCGGCCAGGCCGAGGAAGGCCAGGGCCGTGGCGGCGGCGGACACGGGGTCCGGGTCCACGGCCAGGAACGCCCCGACCAGGGCCGAGGCCGTGCAGCCCGTGCCCGTGACGAAGGGCATGAGGGCGTGGCCGCCTTCGATGAAGACGGCGCGCCGCCCGTCGGTGACCAGGTCCGTGGGGCCGGTGATGGCCAGGGTCGTCCCCAGCTCCAGAGACAGTTCGCCGGCGACCCGAGCGGCGTCCTCGACGGAATTGCACGAGTCCACGCCCTTGATGGCGGCGCCTCGCCCGGACAGCGACAGGATCTCCGAGGCGTTGCCGCGCACGACGGTGACGTTCGTCTGTTCCAGGATGCTCTTGGCCGCGGCCGTGCGCAGCTTCGTCGCCCCGGAGCCCACGGGGTCCAGGACGATGGGCTTGCCGAGTTGCGTGGCCTTTTTTCCGGCCTTGAGCATGGCCGCGACCCAGGCGTCGGTCAGGGTGCCGATGTTGAGGACCAGCGCGCCGGCGAAGACGACCATCTCGTCGACCTCGTTCTCGGCGTGGGCCATGACGGGCGACGCGCCGCAGGCCAGCAGGGCGTTGGCCGTAGGGTTCATGACCACGAAATTGGTGATGTTGTGGACCAGCGGAGCCTGGAGGCGGATTTTTTCCAGGTCCCGGGTCAAGGTTTGAGCTGAGAACATCGGCTGACATCTCCTGACATAGACTGATTCTGTCAGGAGAGGCTGAGTTTTTCACCCGGAAGACTCTGTCTCCCTTCGCTGGTATTACCCAGTTCAGGTTCCGAGGGTTTGCTCTCAGCCTTCGTCCGAGCCAAGCCGAAGGCACCCCTGACAGAACATATCTTATCTACTATAAAGCCGGGCAACTGTCAATTTGTCAATCGAGCAGAACAATCAAGCGGAATCGAATTCAGGAAAACGGCAGCCGGATGATTCCAGGAACTGATTCCGGGACTGTTCCTCCTGGCCTGTCTATTCCCAGCGTTGGGGATGGCAAAGATCAGAATCAGGGCTGAATGCGGTCAGTAGGAGTAGCCTATCATAAAGACCCAGGTTCGGGTCTTGAGGCTTTCCATCCACTCCACACCGGGTTTCAGGATGTTGGACAGGCCCAGGTCATAGCGGGCGTCAATGGAGAAATAGCCCGGGCCCCACTTCTGGGTAACCACCAGCCCGAAAGTCACCCCGTATTCGGCTTTCTCCACGTCGGACTTGATATCTTCTGTTTCTTTAGAATAAGGGTCTATCATGACTATGCTGGCCCGGTTGTTAAACCCGAAAAACGGGCCGATGAAGAACGACGGTACCGCCGCCGCTCCTTCCAGGTACAGGTCAATCTTGAGCAGCACCGGTATTTCGACATAATTAAAATTGAAACGGGCTTCAAAATCATATTCGCTGTCCACCAGCCGGGCGCCTTTCTGGATGAAAAGGACTTCTGGCTGGATGGAGACCCCTCTCAGGAATTCATAGCTGGCAAAAGCTCCCCCGACCCAGCCCCTCTTGGTCTTCCAGGGAAAACCTTCCAGAAAAGTCTCGGGAAAGGATTTGACCGTCCCCAGAGTCAGCCCACCCTTTAGCCCGAAATGAACCTGGGTTCGGGCAGGAGACGTCGCCAGAGAAAATATGAAGAAAAAGATGATAACGGGGAGAAACCTTAACCGGTACTTTTTCATGCCCTTACCCTCCTTTTATGGTTGCCTGGGTTCAAGCACTTAGAGCTATCAGAAAAATACTTTAATTTTCATTTTAAAGCAAGAAAATTCGCCCGGGCCGGGAGCTGAATTATTATCTTCGCCCGTCAGAGCAGCGATTAAGGCCGTCTAAATCCAGAGGCCAGCCGGCCGGTCCTCTAACAGCAACTCTCGGGCTTCACCAGCCTTTTCAGTTTTTATCAGCGGTTGTGGACTAAAGCTCTGGTATAATGAAGCAGCAGGCTTGAATTACCGGCCCTGCCCGGAGATTTAATTTAATGGAGTCTGAAAATGCTCAACTTGTCCAGAACGGGACTCCTGCTCGGTCTCTTTTTCCTGGGGTTGACCCTTATGCTTCCGGCCGGTATAAGGCCTGGCTCTCCCGATGAAATATCGGTAGACCAGGTGGTGGAAAAGGCCTACCAGAGGTTAGTTTCTTACCAGGACTTCGGTCGCTGGCAGGCCCTGGTAATTTCCAGTCAAACCAGCGCCGACCGCCACTGGCAGGCTGATAAAATCAGGCGGGTTACCAAGAGGATGAAGTTCGACGGCGGGCTGCTGGACGAAGAAATCCTGGAAGCGGTGGAAATAGAGAACGGCCGGACTAAAGACATCACCGGACCTTATCGCCAGCAGAGGCTGGAGAGGCTACGCAAAATCAGGGAAGAAAGAGAAAAGGCCAGAACCTCTGACCAGGGACCAGGCTCAGGACTGGAGTTGAGCCTGGATGACCTCATTCCTTTCAGTGAAAAAAACAGAAAAAACTACCTATTTAAGCTACTGGGTGAAGCCGAGCTCGACGGGGAAAGAGTGGTCCTGCTGGAGGCCAGGGCCCGGGTGAAAAAAGACTTTCTTTTTGAAGGTCTGTTTTACCTCAGCGGCGACAGCTATGACCTGCGGCGCCTGGAGATAACCCCGGTCAAAACCCCGGGTTTTATCCGGGAGTTTCTGATGGAAGCGGACCTGGCACTCTGGCAGGACAGGCTGGTCATGAAAAAGGTCAGAATAAAAATCTACGGCCGGTTTCTGTTCAAGTCCATCCGCCGGATAATTGAGGAAGAATATTCCGACTATCAGCCGCTGGACTGAAGATTACACCGCCCAAAGCCCTGTCCGGGTCAGCTCAAGTCTGCCTTCTCTGGACAAGGGGGAGCGGTTAAATTATAATCAGCAGACTGAATAACATTTTGATTAAGCCGCAGTTAACAGGGAGGAAAGAAAGCTTGAAAGCGCTGATCATTGCCGCCGGGCAGGGTCAGAGGCTTTCGGCTATCTGTCCTTCCAAGCCACTGCTGCCGGTCGGCCGGCGGCCGCTCATTGACTGGGTTATTCAAGGTTTGCAGGCAGCCGGTATAAGGGAGGTGGTGGTGGTCACCGGTTACAACCGGGAAAAGCTGGAAGACCACCTGCGCCTCGCATATTCTCCGGAAAAGGTGAAGCTGACCCTGGTCCACAACGACCAGTGGCAGAGGGAAAATGGCCTGTCGGTTTGTAAGGCGCGTCCTTTCCTGGAAGAGCCTTTCTTCCTGCTGATGTCCGACCACATTTTCGACCCGGACATCCTGGAGCTGATGTTGACCGCGGAACTGAAAGAGGATGAGGTCATTCTGGCCGTCGACTACCGAACTCAGAATCATCTTTATGTTGACCTGGATGATGTGACCAGGGTTCTGGTGGAAGAGGGAAAAATCAAGGACATCGGCAAAGGTCTGAAGCTTTATAATGCCTTTGACACCGGCATCTTTCTCTGCCAGCCGGTGCTGTTTGAGGCCCTCGAACAAAGCCAGAGACAGGCCGGGGATTATAGTCTGTCCGGGGGCATCCGGGTGCTGGCCGCCAGGAGCCAGGCCCGGGCCGTGGACATCGGCCAGCGCTTCTGGATTGATATTGATGACCCGAAAGCCCTGGAAAAAGCTGAAAATTTTCTGGCCACTGGAATAAGCTGGTTATAATGTTATGATTTGGCCTGAAGCCGGTGGCTGGCCCGGGCGACCCGTATTTAAGATTTGACCCGAGGAAAGAAGATGAAAGATAGGAAAGCAGTAATCGTTCTGAGTCAGTCTGGCCAGAAAAAAATGCTGGGGCTCAGTCTGAGGCAGAGGCTGATCCTGAATGCCAGTGAAGCCGGCTGGGGAGAATTCTGGCTTTTTCACCCGGACCGGGACCAAGCCCAGAAAGCCGTGTTCGAGCTTTCTTCTGACCGCAGAATTCTTAAAAGAAATATCCGCTTCCGGATTCTCGACCAGGGAGATTCCGGAGAAAGGTTGTTGTCAGCGGCGGACGAAGATTACCTGCTGCTGATGGATGACAACCGGGTGCTTGACCCGGGAATCTTGCTCAGTCTGGGCGAGAACCTTCCCAGTTTTACCCAGCCCCTGGCCAGGTTAGAAATCCGAGGAAAAGACGGCCATAACCAGCCCTGTCCGGGTCTGCTGCTGGTGAGGTCCCAGGCCGGCTTGGACCGGGTCTTAAATCAAGTCCTGGCTGGGAAACCTGTTTCCCGGCTTGAGTTCGGGTCTGATGATATTCTTTCTTCCCTGGTTGTGCCGGGCGGGTTCGCTCTGGCCGTCAGCGACAGAGAAAGTTTTAACCGGGCCCGCCACTGGCTGCTTCAGACCGCCCGCAAACCCCAGGACGGGGTGGTGGCCAGGCTAATAAACCGCCCGATCTCCCTCTTCCTGACGAGATATTTTCTGTATCTCAACCTCCACCCGGTGGTTCAGAGCATTGTCACCCTGGCCGTGGGTCTGCTGAGCGTGGTTTTTGTCGGCTATGGCCGACAGTTGCTGGTGCCAGGGGGAATTCTGTTTGAGCTGGCTTCGATAATTGACGGCTGCGACGGTGAGAACGCCCGGCTGACCTACCGGATAACCAGAACCGGAAGGGCCCTTGATATTTCGGCTGATGCTTTCACCTTTGTCTCATTTTTTACTGCTCTGCCGCTCGGGCTTTACCGGACTTACGGAGAAAGAACCTGGCTCTATCTGGGGGGCTTCACCCTGCTGTCGATGGTGGTTTTTTACCTGCAGCTCATCAACTATGCCCGGAAAACCGGCCTCAATTATAATATTGTGGCCGTGGTTAAAGAGGTCGAAGCCAGCCAGAACCTGCCCGGGTTTCAGAATGTTCTGGACCGACTGGCCTCCAGACTGGCCTTCATCTTCCGCCGTGATTTCTTTTCCCTGGCCGCCTTTATCCTGATTGTGGTCGGGCTGGCCCGGCTGGCCATGGTCCTGGTGGCGGTCCTGGCTTTTCTGGAAGCGGTTTACTTTTATTTCTATTCACAGAGAAAATTGACTCCCGGGCTGCAGAGAAAAGGAGAACTGCCATGAAAGCCGTCATTCTGGCTGCCGGCCGGGGGACCAGGCTGGGCCTGGACCTGCCCAAGGCCATGGTAGAGGTCGATACCGGGCGGACCATCATCGATTACCAGGTGGAAAACCTCAAGCCTTTTATCCCGGTGGAGAACATCCTGGTGGTGGTTGGTTTCAAGAAAGAATTGATAGCGGCCAGGCACCCGGAGTTGAGCTTTGTGGTCAACGACAGGTTTGCCGTTACCAACACCAGCAAGAGCCTGCTCGAGGGGCTGAGCCGGCTGGATGAGGACGTGCTCTGGTTGAACGGTGATGTGATTTTTGACCGGGAATTGATCCCCAAGATGCTTTCGGCTGGCTGTTCCTGCGTCCTGGTGGATAACAAGAGGTGCGGCCCGGAGGAAGTGAAATACCGGGTTGATGACAAAGGTTATATCACCGAAATTTCCAAGCAGGTGGAAAAAGCTGAGGGGGAGGCTCTGGGGCTCAACCTGGTGTCAAAGTCTGACCTGGGACCGCTCAGAAAACATCTGGAGCTGGTGGCCGACAGCGACTATTTTGAAAAAGCCATTGAGAATTACATAGTTCAGGATAAGGGTCGATTCCTGGCGGTTCCCGCCGACGGGCTGTTCTGCCATGAAGTTGATTTTCCCGAGGATTTGGCCCGGGTGAAAGCTTACCTGGCGGCTGCCAGCCGGGGCGAAAAGAGCTAGTCGGATGACCGGGTGGCTGGCTCCCTGAAAACAGCGTAAAAGCAGAAATTTCCTCCACCTGTTGCATTTTGGCTAACCTTGTGATAAAAAAAGCCCTTATTTTAAGCTGCTAACTTTCCAAACATTAATCAGGCCGAAGATGGAAGAAGCAATAATACTTTTAAGCCAGGAAGGCCAGGCCAGAATCCTGGGCTTGAGCCTGCTGGAAAGGCTGATTCTTTATGGTCAGAAGGCCGGGCTCAAGAAATTCTGGCTTTACTCAAAAGAAACAGACCTGGCCCGGAAGGTTTTCCAAAAGTTCCGTGCCGACCGGAGGTTCAGCCCGGGAAAGATAGAACTGGCTGAGCTCAACCCGGAAAATTTTCAGACAGCGCTGGCCAGGGAAGATGGCCGTTCCCGGGTTCTGGTCCTGGAAGACAACCTGGTTGTTCATCCAGATTTTCTGTCTGCCGTCCAAGCCGACGGCCAGGAGCTGGCGGAAGACCTGATTCGGCTTCGCCTCAACAGGTCTTCCCTCCACCAGGATTCCTGCTTTCCTGGAGTTTTTTTAGTTAAGCCGGATAGGCTCGGCCAGGTTCTGCCCGAGCTGGTGCGCCTGAAAAAGGCCACCGCTTCGCGGGAAAAACCAGAAACATCATTCTCTTACCGCGAGGTTGGCCTCGACTGCCCCTTTTTAATCAAGGTTGACAGTCCCGAAACCGCCCGCCAGGCCGAAAAACTGCTCCTGGAAACCGGGCGCAAGCCAACTGATGGTTATATCACCAGGGTTTTTTTTAGACCCATTTCCCTGAAATTGACCAGGTGGCTCATCAAGCTGGGGCTGACTCCGAATCAGATCAGCCTGGTAGTCCTGGCCATTGAACTGCTCAGCGTCTACCTGATTTTCCAGGGTGACTACGAATCTATGGCCCTGGGAGGCTTCCTTTTCCTGTTGTCCTCGGTCATAGATTGCTGCGACGGTGAGAATGCCCGGTTGACCTGCCGGGTGTCCCGCTTCGGCACCATTTTTGATATTTCGGCCGACGCTTTCTTATACGTCATTTTCTTCACCGTCCTGCCGCTTGGTCTTTACCGGGCGACTTCCAATCCGTTCTGGCTCTATACCGGGGCCTTCGGCTGGTTGTCCATGGTCAGCTTTTACCTGCAGATGATCTTTTATGCCCGGAGAGCCGGGATCGGTTTTAACATTGTGCCCATCGTCCGGGAGATAGAAGCCAGCATCAACGACCCCGATTTTCAGACCTGGGCTGACCGGATTGCGGCCAGGATTGCTTTTATTTACCGCAGGGATTTCTTTACGGTGCTGGCCTGCCTCCTGATACTGGTCGGCGGGGCGAAAATCCTGGCCCTCCTGGTAGCCTTCTTCGCCTGCCTGGAGGCGCTCTATTTCGGCAGCTGGTCGCGTCGCCGGCTTAAGAAAAAGGCCTCAGACCGACTCCAGCCCGCCTGAACTCAGAAGCTGTTCGGCCAGCAGCCAGTCAATCTCGGTGGTGATCTTGAAATTCATCTGACTGCCGTTTACCAGGCCGCATCTCAGGCCGGCGGCTAAGGCCAGCGACAGGTCATCGGTAAATTCCCGGTTCTGCCATTTTTCATAAGCCTGCTTGATTAGCCGGAAGCGGAATAATTGCGGGGTCTGAGTCCGAAAGATTTTCCGCCGGTCGGGAGAAGAAACAACCTGCTGGCCGGCCACTTCCGCCAGGGTGTCGACCGAGGGCACGGCCAGGGCCAGACCATCGAACCTGTCCTCGGCCAGCAGGGCCAATCCCTCTTCCAGGCTTTTAAGCGGGAAAAAGGGCCGGGCGGCGTCGTGGATGATAACCAGGTCGGTGTCTTCAGGGCAGGCTCTCAGCCCGTTCAGGACTGATTGCTGCCTGGTCTGACCGCCAGAGACAACCAGGGAAATGGCCGGATGGGGCTGGTAGTATTGCCGGTAGCCCTCAAGCAGCACGGCCACGATTGGTTCCACCTGGAGGGCCTGGAATTTTTCCACCGAATAATCCAGGAGAGGCCGGCTGCCCAGCCGGGCAAATTGCTTGGGGGCGCTGAAACCCAGCCTGGTGCCCTGGCCCCCGCCGAGAATTATGGCCGCTGTTTTCATCGGTTGGCTGTCCTGTCCTTAATTTATCATAAATGAGCTTTTAATCTTCAAGAAGAATTCTTTTTATCAGCATGGTGGCAAAAGCCCCGCGGGGGAGGCTAAAAGATAAAACCAGGGCCTTTTTCCCGGGGTGGAGCTCGTCTTCTTTGATTTCTGAAATCTCCAGCCCTTCCGGGAACAGGAGTGCCTTCCTCTGGAAGGAGCGGAAAAAAACCCGGCTGAGAGCCCTGGTGCGGAAGGAAGCAAAACGGAGGTTGTGTTCTTCCAGTATCTCCAGGTACAGCTGGCGGCTGCGGTCATCGGGGAATTGCATCTTGGCGGCCGGGGTGGGCAGGGTGAGGTTTTTCAGGTAGTCGAAGACCGGCTGCGGCAGCGTTTTCCAGAACAGGAAGGTGCCGGATTCGGCCTGGAATTCCCTGAGGTCCGGGAGGAGCTGACGCAGCAGGCGGCGCAGCAGTTCGTTCCAGAGGTAAGAGCCGAAAGCGGCATAAGCCATGGCGATTTCTTCCCGCGGAATCTTTTCCAGGGCGGCCAGGAAATCGTCGGGTCTGAGCAGCAGAGTGCGGAAAATGCGCTTCTCGGTCAGGCCTCGGGCCAGCTCCAGGCATTTTTCCCAGTCGCGCCAGTTTTCCAGAATCCGGGCTACCCGTTCCCGGTTTTCTTTGTTGTTAGTGGCCTGGCTTTGCGTCTGCAGGAAAATCTGCAGGGCGCCGTTGTAATGGCCTCGCAACACCCGGTCAGCAAAGAATCCAAGCCGGGGGTCGGTTCCGCGGAAGCGCTGGTCGTCAAAAAAGTTGGGAAAGCCAAATTGCCTGGCTTCTTCCAGGTTGTGCAACACCGGCTCCACCGCCTGGAGACAGCGGATGGTGATGCAGAATTTATTGCCCCGGAGCAGGGCCGGGCTCATGGGTTTTCTCATGAAACCTATAGCCTGGAGGGAAAAGTTCTTCTCCTCCAGGCTGAAATCCTTCTGGTGACGGATGGTGATGTGCTGGGTGGTCAGGCCATGCTTGTCTTTCTTGCCGCCATAGGCTATAGCCTTGGGAGAAATGGACAGGGTCTTGGCCAGGAAGCGCATCAGGTCAGGGGTGGTCCAGTTTTTCTTGGTCAGCCGGTAGACGCGGAATTCCCCGCTCTCGGACAGAGGCAGCTGGGCTATCTCCTCCACTATGAAATCTTCGGGCCTGGCTTTGATCATCAGTCAGAATAATTTTAAATGAAAAAATTGGTAAAAGCTATTGGTTTACTTGGCGTAATTTAAAAGGTAAAATGTTAAAAACTTATAATTAACGAAAGGAGGCTATGATGAAAGGCGACCCGAAACTTATCAAAACCCTGAATTCTTTGCTGGCTGACGAACTGACAGCCATCAATCAATACATGGTTCATTCGGAGATGTGCGACAGCTGGGGTTATGAAAAGCTGCACAAGACGATCGAAAAACGGGCCATCCAGGAAATGAGACATGCCGAGAGCCTTATCGGCCGCATCCTGTTTCTGGAAGGCCTGCCCATCGTGTCCGAACTGAAGAAGATCTTCATCGGCGCTGAAATCCCCAAGATGCTGGAGTTTGACCGCAAGGCCGAGTTAGATGCCATCAAAGCCTACAACGCGGCCATCAAGCTGGCCGGCGAAGTTGGCGATTTCGCCACCCGGGAAATCCTGGAAAAAATCCTCCAGGACGAAGACCAGCACATCGATGAGATTGAAGAGCTGATGGACCAGGTCAAACATATGACCCTGCCCATCTTCCTGACCACTCAGACTAAAGAGTAACCTGGCGTAGGGCCTGAAGCTGAAGTCGGCCGGACACAGTGGCTGGGGTTTTGTCCGGAATTTTCGCCCCTTTCCAAGAGGCTTAGCTTTTTCAAAATTTCAGATTACTCTGTTTTTTGAATATTAACGAAGAGCAGGCTGACTATTTAAACGCCTGGGAAATCTTCAGCCCCAGCGGTAGCCGGTTTCAACTGTTGCCTGGCCAACTCACCACCACGGGGGCTATGGCTGCATCGGTTATGAGATTAAGAAATTTCTTACTCTAATCTAAGCCGGGCCAGAAACTTACAGAATGGAAAATCCCCTAAAGTCAACCTTCAAATCAGAGGTTGAGGTAGGCGATGACTTCCAGGTGCCCGGTATGGGGAAAGAAGTCAACCGGTGTCAGGCGGCTTATTTTGTAACCGCTGTCGGTCAGGACTTTAAGGTCGCGGGCCAGGGTGGCCGGGTTGCAGGAAACGTAAATTAGTCCGGGGATTTTCAGCCCGACAATCTGTTTAAGGCTCCGGGGACTGAGCCCGGCTCGGGGCGGGTCAATCACCAGCAGGTCATAGGTTCCGAGGGATATCTCCGGCAGAGCTGCCTCCACCGAACTTTCCAGGAACCGGACATTGCCTATCTTGTTTATGGCCAGGTTTTCGTTGGCCGTCCTGATGTTGGCCGGGTCCCAATCCACCCCAACCACTTCGCTGGCTGCCTTCGACAGGCAGATTTCTATGGCTCCCGAACCGCAATACAGACCAAGAGCTGACTGGGTGTGCAGTCGCCGGGCTTCGGACTGAATCCGGTCATAGACCAGTTCCGCCGCCAGGGGGTTGGTCTGGAAGAAAGAGCCGGGGTAAATCTTGAAGCGATAACCGAGCAGCTGTTCCTCGATGGCCTCCTGGCCATAGAGGAGATGAGTTTTCTCGAAGGAGACGACGTCGGCGATGCGGTCGTTCTCCACCCACCACAAACTGGTCAGGTCGGGGACGGCCCTGAGCATTTCATCCCGGAATTCAGCCAGCGGCAGCTCGGCCTGGGAAGTCGTCACCAGGAGCAGCATTAGCTGGCCGGTCCTCTTGCCCTCTCTTATAACCAGGTGGCGGTAGAAACCGGTCTTAGTTTCCAGGTCAAATACTGGCAGACCGGAGTCCTGAGCCAGCCTGGAGACCAGCGGAAAGAGTTTAGCTGTGAGCGGAGTGCTGAGGTGACAGATTTCCAGCGGAATAACCTTCTGGTGGTGGCGGCGCTGTTTGGGCCGGGTTCTTTCTCTCAGGCCCAGGAAGACCTGGCCGCCCGACTGGCCGAAGGAAAATTCCATTTTATTGCGATAAAAATACTGGGCAGGAGAAGGCAATGGTGGGTCGATTTCCAGGTAGCGGTAGCCGGAAGGAAAATATGGCTGCAAAACCTCCAGCAAGTAGGTCTGCTTCTGGCGCAGTTGTTCGGCATAGCTCAGGTCCTGGAAAGCACAGCCGCCGCAGCGCCCGAAGTGGGGGCAGGCGGCCCCATNNCCGAAGTGGGGGCAGGCGGCCGGCTGCCTGGATGGCCCCGGCTGGACTACGGCCAGCAACTTAGCTCTAACCGTCGGTTTACCTGAAGGCAGGTAAGAAATTTCCACCAGGTCTCCGGGGTAGGCTCCGGGAACTTCAAAGGACCGGTCCTGGCTGTGGGCCAGTCCCAGACCCTCGGGCAGGCGGAAACCTGAGATTTCCAGCCGGGTGGTCTGTTCCTGGAACTGGTTAATCAGCCGGCGCAGCAGGCGGAGCGGCAGTCCGACCACGTTCTGGTAATCACCCTCCAGTTTCTCCACGAAGGTGGGCCTGACTTCCTGGATGGCGTAGGCCCCGGCTTTGTCCCGGTAGGTATTACGGTTAAGATAAGATTCAATATCTTCTGGCTGAAGCGGCCTGAAAGTCACCCGGCTGGATTGGAAACCACTCAGCTGGCGTTCCGATTCCTTGTGGTAAAGCACCACGGCCGTGACGACTTCGTGGGTCCGGCCGGATAGCAACTGCAGCATCCGTCTGGCGTCTTCCCGGTCTCGCGGTTTGCCGAGAACCTGGCCGTCAATAATTACCACGGTATCGGCGGCAATGACCAGGGCCTCAGGGTCAGTTTCGGCTACGGTCCTGGCTTTGGCTTCGGCCGCCCTGAGGGCAAAGGCCACCGGGTCCTTTTCCTGGATTTGGTTTTCATCCAGTCTGCTGGGAATGACCGAAAAAGATTTGATGATTTTTTTGAGTAGTTTTATTCTCCGGGGAGATTCGGAGGCCAGGATGACCTTCATTTCTTGTCTGAAGCACCGGGTTTCACCAGCGGCAGGCCCTGGCGACAGAGGGGGCAGGCCTCGGGCTCAAAAGCTTCCACCTTCAGCGGCAGCAGGCTCCGGACTGGCTGTCCTTCAATCAGCACCTGGCCGGCGCTACGGTCAACCAGACAATAGATTCCGCTCACCCTGACCTGCATTGATTTCAGGCACTCCAGGACTTCCTGGACCGAGCCGCCAGTAGTCAGGATATCTTCGACGATGATGGCCCGGGAGCCATTCAGGCCGGAGAAACCGGACCTGACAGTCATTTTTTCCTCAACCCGCTGGGTGAAGGCGAAGAGTTTTTTCAGTTTAAGGGCGGTTAAAAATCCGATGGCAATCCCGCCGTAGGCCGGAGAGACCACGTAGTCAAATTCCGGGTTGTCTTTTTCTATATCAGCCACCAGCAGGTCAATTATTTTTTCCAGGACTACCGGTCTTTCGATCAGCCTGATTTTTTCAAAGTACCATTCGGAATGCTTGCCAGAGGTCAGCTTGAAATGACCCCGGAGCAGAGCGTTGCTTTCCTTGAACAGGTTGAGAATCAATTCGGAACGATTGTCGGGCATAAACTCCTCCCTTGATCTGGAAGATTTCAGATAGAAAGGAAGTATAGCCCAAGCCGGCAGCAAAAAAAAGACCCTTTATCCGGGCTGGCGGGCAGAGTATAATATTCTTAAATTCAGATTGTGCCTTGGATGACTGATGCTTAAGATTCTGATGATTTCTCCGGAGGAAAAGGTCCTGCAGGATATTGCCCGCATCCTGTCAGCTAGCAGCAGCCGCCTGGTCCTGGCCGGGGTGGAAGAAGATTTTATCGCCAGGATTGGACAGGAAAAGCCACGGCTCATCCTGCTGGTTAGAAGGGGACGGCTGGCCGAGACCTTTGTCCGGCTCCGGAAAATAAAAGAATTTGACCCGCTGCTGGAAGTGATAGTGCTGGGGCCGCCGGAGAATGAAACCAGGATAGCCGAAGTAATCAAGGCCGGGGCGCTGGATTACCTGAGTGAGCCGGTGGGAGCCAGGGCGCTGGCTGAAAGCCTCAAGAAGCTGGAAGAGAAAATCTCCGTCCGGAAAGAAACTTATCAGCTGGAAAGGGAACTGGCCAGCAAGTACCTGTTTGAGGGAATGGTCAGCCGCCACCCGGCCATGCTGGAAATTTTTACCCTGATTGAGAGGCTGGCCCGGCACCAGATTACTGTCTTGATTACTGGCGAGACTGGAACCGGCAAGGAGCTGGCGGCCAGGGCCCTCCACCAGCTAAGCCCCCGAAGAGATAAGCCTCTGGTGGTGGTTGATTGCACCACCCTGCCGGAATCACTTTTTGAGTCAGAAGTGTTTGGCTATGAGCGCGGGGCCTTTACTGGCGCCGACCGGGCCAAGAGCGGGTTGCTGATGGAAGCTGACGGCGGGACCATCTTCTTTGATGAAATCAGCGAAATTCCCCTCCCCAGCCAGGCCAAGTTGTTGCGGTTCCTGTCAGAAAGGACTTTTAAGCCGCTGGGAACTAACCGCCTGGTGAAAGTTAACGTCAGGGTCATCTGCGCCACCAACCGGAACCTGCGGGAACAGGTAAAAAAGGGCCTCTTCCGGGAAGACCTTTACCACCGGATCAACGTGGCCGAAATCAACCTGCCACCTTTGCGAAAACGAAAAGAGGACATTCCGCTGCTCTGCCTTCATTTTATCGACCGTTATAACCAGCGCTTCGGCAAGGCAGTCCGGGGGCTATCAAACCGGGTGAAAAAAGTCCTGATGGAATATGATTGGCCCGGCAATGTCAGGGAACTGGAGAAAGTCGTCGAGAGGGGGGTGATGCTGACGACCGAGAATTTTATCGACCTCCCGCATCTGCCCGAAAGAATGTTAAAGCTGGTGGAACAGGAGCTGGTTGAAGACCGTCCCTATCCCTATCTTAACCTTACCCTGTCAGAGATGGAGAAAAAGCATCTGCTGGAAGTGCTGCGGGCGGCCGATTTTAATAAACAGAAGACAGCCCGGATGCTGGGCATAACCCGTCCGGCTCTTTACCGTAAGCTACAAAAATACAAAGTGTCCATTTGATATCACCCGGGGATGGCGAGCAAAGTTCCATTCCTTAAACTGATTTTATTCCCGCATTGTATTAATGTTGAACCGGAGCGAGCTCCGGTTTGAGCCACGCCTGCCGCGACCCGGTCTGAGATAAGTCCGGTCTGGTCCAGCTCCTGTGTAAAAAAAGCGGACAGCAGCCACCAGCATTAAATATCTCATTAAGTTTCAATAAGTTAATTAAAAAAGGCCGAAAATTGGTGTAACAAATACGGACAGTCGCCTGGGCCAGCCTCTAAATTATCTTATTGATAATAAGCAAGATAAAAGAAACGGGGCTGGCACATAAATTGCTTTAATAATAGCCAGACAGAGCGATGACCAGGCGTAAGGTGAGAAAAAATGAATGCGAGAAGAATTGGACAGGGGATTTTTAAGTCGTTTTTAATCCTTTGCTTATTATCAGGTTTATTCTCTCCACTCCAGGCCGATACCTCGGCCAGGAGTGCTTTTTCGGTCGAACTCAAGGAGTGGCTGGTTCTGGAAATAAGGTCGGGGTTAAATAACCTGTCGGATACCGGAAATTTTCAAGCTTCGGGTGAGACCGAGATCATCCCGGGTCGGCCGCTTGAGGTCAGGGTTTTGCTATCGGTCAGCGAAAGAAAGAGCGTTGCCCTGAAAGGAATTATATACAGGATAGGAACGGGGCAGGATGCGCTTTCAGTCCTGCACTGGCATGGAGCTGGTGATCTCCAGGGCGAAGGGATGATAATACCCGGCCAGGAAACTACTTTTGCCGTCTGGGAGAATGCAGGCTGGAAGAACGGCAGCCTGGTCTTTGAGGAAGAAAAAACAGAAGAATCACCGGATTCTGTTTACAGAGCAGTTTTTACCATAAGCGCGATATAAAAAAACAAAAGGAGTCTAATGACGAAAAAAGCAGAGCAGTGACATAAATTGGCACTAAAATCAGGCTGAGACCGCCCGGCAAACGAAACGAGAATATCTGTAACCTGTTTATTATAAATAGTTTAAAACTTTCCCTCAACATTTTTCTTGACCTGGCATATCTCCTGCAATATAAAATTAGTGAAATCTCATTCTGCGGGAGGAATGAAAAGTGGAAAAGAAAGGTTTAAGGACTTTGGGACTCGCGATCGTCTTGCTGGTTTTAGCTGGGTTCAGCCCAGTTATGGCCCAGCAGACGAGGGATGTTACTTTTCAGGTGACCCTGGCTGAGTGGTATGACCTTTATCTCGGAACGAATACCGTAACCTTCACCGATATTGCTCCCACTGTGGGGCAGACTCCGGGCACGGTTCAGATAGCGGCCAATGAAAACCCGGTGGCCGTCAGGGTTTTTGCCATCATGGTCCCGGCTTCTTCTTTAAGCCTGACGGTAACTGCCGCTAGCGATTTTCATTCCACTGTTCCGGCCAGCACCGTCAGCTGGACAGTTTCCGGCTCGGGTTACCAGGCCGGTTCTCTCCAGGCCGGGACGGCGGTGACTGTCGGTCAATGGACGGGTGGTGTTTTCCACTGGCATGAGGGGCAGCTCAATTTCAGCTTCCTGAGGGATTATGTCAATCAGGAACCGGGAACTTACTCTATCGTGGCCACTTACACTCTTTCCAAGATTTGACCACAGGTGGCAGGCAAGCTGGAGAGGGAGAGGACAGGATTCCTCTCCCTTTTTTTTATGTTTGACCGCAAATTCTGCTTTTCGTAGAATTGATTTAAATTCAAACCCGGAGAACTGCAGCAGGAGGCCGAAAAATGACCGACCGCTCGGGGAAAGCCCGGGAACTTCTCTTGCTTTTAATATTTCTGATTATTTTCTGCTCGCCGCTTGGGGCCCAGGTCTATTTCGGCGTCACGCCCATCAGGCTGGAGCTTAAAGTCAGTCCGGGCGGGCATAAAACTGAAGTTATTTATGTCAGGAATAATTCTCCCCGTCCCATCCGTTTGAAAGTTTATACTGAGAACTGGTTCCTGGGAGAAGACGGCAGCCGCAATTTTATCGGCAGCCAGCCCACCAGCTTTTCCTGCCGGGACTGGCTCAGGGTCAATCCCTTTGATTTCAGGCTCCAGCCAGGGGAAATGAAGTCAGTCCGGTTTACCGTCTCCGTCCCCGGAGAAACTGAAGCCGGCGGTTACCATGCCGGCATTTCCTTCGAACAGGTGCCGGAAGCGCCGTCTGGAGCCCGGATGGGTCAGGTGGCTTTTGTTGGTAAAATTGTGGCTGCCGTCTACGTAAAGGTGGGCAAAGTCCCGGTGGAAGGGGCGCTGGAAGACCTGGCTTTTGAGTCTCCGGGGGAAGTCCAGCTGGTAAAAATCAAGCTTAATAACACCGGGCGGACCCATTTCCGGTTGAAGGGCGAAGTCCGGATTATGACGGCCCAAGGCCGAAAAGCGGCTTCCCTGGAAATTCCTGATGAACCGGTCCTTCCCGGAAGCTGGCGCTGGGTGACGATGCAGCTCAAGGAAAAATTGCCGCCTGGAAAGTACCGGGCCGAGGTCCGGCTGGATATAGGCCGGGAGGAACTCCTGGCCCTGGAAAAAGAAATCATCGTAAATTGAGGCGCCAGGGAAGATGAAAACGAATTTCAAGATTGGGCGGCTCGGCGAAAGAACCAGCCGCTGGCGGCTGCCCCTGCTGATGCTTTTGTGCTCGGGCCTCGTGGCCGGGCAGCTCCTGGCCCAGAGCCTGGCCAGCCTGGGGGTGACAGTGCAGGTGGCCCGGCGCTTCAAGATTGAAGTCAGCACCTCGCTCGTGTCATTCAGCCGGAGTTCATCTTCCGGTCAGCCCCAGACTATTCCGGCCAATGAAGGCAGCTTTGAACTGACCATCAAGACCAATAACGACCCCGGTTCCAGCACTAATGTCTGGCTCCAGGCTTCCTCCGACCTTCTGGATAACTCCACCGGTTACACCATTCCGGTGGAAAGAATCAGCTGGACAGCCCAGGGTAACGGTTTTTACCCGGGGCACCTGGTAAAAGCAGCTCCAGTACTGGTGGCCAGATTCGACGGCCCCGGAAGCTTTACCGGCCAGTTATATTTCTTTTTTGCCGAGGACCCCGGTCTGGCTCCCGGGTCCTATCAAACGACGGTTACCATTCTGGTGGAGGGTGTATAAGTAAAGATGAGGTCAAGGTCCTGGAACCGCGGACAAAAGATGATTAAATTATTCTGGGTGTGGTCATCTCTTCTGATCGCTTCCGGTCTTATCCTGGCGGCCGGGGGAAGTCCGCAGCACTGGACCATTACCATTAATATTTACCCCACGGCTATCACCTTTCCGCCGGCCGACCCGGACCTGGAACCGGTGGTGGCGGCTAACTCTTCAGTCCGGGTGCAGATAACAACTT
>DMVN01000190.1:0-401 GCA_003476685.1 Acidobacteriota bacterium
CAGGGGACCAGGTGTCACCAGCTGGCCATGTATGTCGTCTTCGAATCGCCGCTCCAGATGCTGTGCGATTCGCCCTCGGCCTATCTCCGGGAGCCGGAAATGATGGAATTCCTGGCCGGGGTTCCCACCGTCTGGGATGAAACCGTGGTGCCAGAGGCCAGGATCGGCGATTATGCCGTGGTGGCCAGAAAGAGCGGGGAATCCTGGTACCTGGGAGCCATGACCGACTGGAGCCCCAGGGAGTTTGAGCTGAAACTGGACTTCCTGGAGCCTGGCCGTCAGTGGACCGTGGACCTCTGGCTGGACGGGCCCAACGCTTCCCGCTTTGCTTCCGATTTTACCCGTAAAACCATTAAAATAGCCTCTGGCGAGTCCTTAAAATTAAGTCTGGGACCGGGCGG
>DMVN01000190.1:475-8117 GCA_003476685.1 Acidobacteriota bacterium
TTTAAATATCTTGACCCGGTCTCCTGAATCTATCCGCCCGGCTGGTTTTCTGCTATAATAGGGCCTGTTAGAGAAGCGGGCTTTTTAGCTCTTTCCCGGGTGTTTGCAGTTTATAAAAAAGCCTTGACAGACCCGGGGTTAAAGCCTAAATTAATAGCAAGGGAACACAATATATTGTATAGAAAAAAATGGTAGACTATATTGCGGTCATGATAGGTATAATTTTTAATTCAGCAACAGCTTACCCCACCCCCATCCCCCTATTCCCAGGCCTGAGCGGTTGTAGCCTGAGATAAGAATAGAAGGATAAAACAGCTTAACATGAGAAAAATCAGAGCTTTAAAATATTTCCTGGCCACTTTTCTGGCCCTGTTTTTTATTGCCGGCAAGCCGCCGGAGTTTGGGCGCGAGAGTAATTTTTTCCAGGGGTTTGTCATACCCCAGCCAGTGGTTAAGGTGGGCCTGATAGTCGGGCTGAAGCAGGCCACAGTCAGCTCGTCCTCGGGGATGAAAATCTATGAAATAGGCCGTGAATACCGTCTGCTGGCTGAAGATGCCGAAGAAGTGGTGATCAAAGTTGAAAAAGAAAAACTGACGGAAAAATTTGTCCTGCTGGTGGGTCAGACCCACGACCGTCAGGAAGCCGAGTTGCTGGCGGCTGAGCTCAGCCAGAAGTTGATCGGTCAGGTCCTGGTAGAAGAAAAAATTGAAGCAGGTAATGCTCTTTATCAAGTTAAGTATGGCGAATTCCTCACCCGGGGTCAGGCCCTGGAATCAATCCAGAAGCTGGAGCAACTTGGTTATAAAGATATATGGATAATCCGGGAAATAGTCAGTCTGCCGGAGCCCGGTAATATCTGGCTGCAGGTCGACCACCGGCTTCAATCTTTCAATAAAGAAGCCGACCTCTATTTTATCCCGGCCTTTCCTGAGAGCTTTCTCCAGCTTAATGGCCGCAGCTACCGAGGACTCTTCCAGCTCAAGAATACCGACCGGGGACTGGCCCTGATCAATATTCTGAACCTGGAAGATTACCTCAAAGGCGTGGTCCCGCTGGAAATGTCTCCCAACACCTTCAATGCCCTGGAAGCCCTTAAGGCCCAGGCCGTGGCCGCCAGGACTTACGCCCTGAAGAACCTCGGCCGGAATAGCAGGCTGGGGTTTGACCTGACCGATACCCAGAGTTCCCAGGTCTACGGCGGGCTGTCGGCCGAGCATCCACTGAGCAACCGGGCAGTGGAGGAAACAGCCGGTGAGGTCATTGTTTACAAGAATCAACTGATCAATGCTCTCTACACCAGCACCTGCGGTGGGCAGACCGAAGATGCCGAAAAAATCTTTTCCGGCCAGCCGGTGCCTTACCTAAAGAGTGTTAGCTGCACCCATGAGAAACAGCCGGAGTGGCGGCTGCAGACCACCAGGGATTATCCCGGACTGAGAATCAAGGAGCGGGACATCCTGGCCGAAGTTTTGCCACTGCTGGCTTCCGGGATTATCGACTTTCACTCTCCGGCTGATTATTTCAGTCAGCCCGTCTCTGGAGATGAAATCGCCAGTTATCTGAACCGGGTTAACGAGTTCAGGAAGATAAACGATTCAGGATATGACCAGGCTCTGGCCCCCTCCGGGCCGGTTAACTTTGTAGAACTGGCCCAGGCCCTGGTTAATTTCTTTGGCTGGCAGGATAAGACCAGCTTGCTGCTTCTCCCGACCGAGGTTGATTTCCTGCTCCAGGGTCAGCCAAGGGGCAAGGAGCTGAAAGAGAGCGACCGGCGGGCCCTGGCCTACCTGCTGCAGTCTGGCCTCTACCCCAGTTACCTCAGGGAAGAGAACCTGTTCCGCCCGGTAACCAGAGCTGAGCTGGCTTTCATCCTGAAAAAGTCACTGAGCTGGCTGGATGACCTTTATCACCAGGGGACTTTTATCGCTAAGAAAGGGGAACAGCTGGAAGTTCTGGAAGGGAATAGCCAGCGCCTGCTGCTGTTTCCCACGGACAGCTATCTTCTGAGGCAGCTGGAAGATGGCCTTTTCCCGGCTCGTTCGCTCATCATGCTGGGTGGGGAAAAGATAAGATGGCTGGAGAAAGACGGCCGGATTACCCTGCTCGAGGTTAATTATCCGCCCAACACCAATGTTCTGGACCGCAGTTCCCGCTTGACCCGCTGGAATGTCCGGGTATCGCGGGGCGAGCTGGAAAAAAACATCCTGAAATTCTATCCCCAGCTCGGCCGTCTGGTCGACCTCAAGGTGCTGCAGCGGGGCAAGTCTAACCGGGTCATAGAACTCCAGATACTGGGCGAGAAGGGCAGCGTGGTGGTCCAGGGCTTAAAGGTGAGATGGGTACTGAACCTGAAAGACACTCTCTTTTCCATAGATCGGGAGTACGACCCTTCCGGCCAGCTATCCCATTTTGTGTTCAGCGGCCGAGGCTGGGGACATGGCGTTGGACTCTGCCAGGTCGGCTCCCATGGCCTGGCCATTTCCGGGGCCAAGTACAGAGAGATTCTCACCCATTATTACCAGAACGTTAAAATCGAGAAGATTCACTGAGGCCGCCAGGCCGGTGATTTAAGCCGGGGTTGACAACCTTTCCCATCCGTTGTAGAAGTGATTTTCACGGCTGACTTAAAACATCCGTGAGAAGGGATAGTCCATGAGCTATTTTCAGGCAGTGGTGCTCGGTTTTCTTCAGGGGCTGGGAGAATTCCTGCCCATATCCAGCTCGGCCCACCTGGTGATCGGACCTTATTTTTTTAACTGGCATTACCAGGGACTCCGCTATGATGTCATGCTCCACCTCGGGACCCTGCTGGCCATAGTGGTTTACTTCTGGAAAGACTGGGTCAGGATAATCAGCGACGGCCTGAGGCGACGGAAAGACAGGGAAGGACGTTTTCTCTGGTATGTGTTGCTGGCCACCATTCCAGGAGCCTTAGCCGGGTATTTCCTGGAAGAAAAGGCCGAGACGGTCTTTCGGGAGCCTTATTTTATTGCCTTCAGCCTGATTCTCTTTTCCGCGGTCATCTTTCTGGCTGACCGGCTGGCCAGGAATCAAAAGGAACTGGAAGCCCTGAACCTGGTCGAGATTTTGTTGATTGGCCTGGCCCAGAGCCTGGCCATTGTGCCAGGGGCTTCCCGTTCCGGGATGACCATCATGATGGCCCTTTTCCTGGGCTACCGGCGACAGGCTGCGGCCCGGATTTCTTTTCTGCTGGCCACTCCGCTGATCATCGGGGCGGCCCTGCTGGAGCTGCCTAAAATCGCCCTGGCCGAAGTTAACGGCCCCTTCCTGGCCGGTTTCCTGTCCTCCGCGTTTTTTGGTTTCCTGTCGATAAAATTCCTGCTGTCTTTCCTCAAGACCAGGAACCTGGTGCCATTTGTCGTCTACCGCCTGGCCCTGGCCCTGTTAATCCTGCTGAAATATTTTTTCTGAGCCGCCCGCTATTTGACTTAACTCTGCTGCTCGCTTAAAATACGGCTTAATTTCAACCTGTGCAACCTGGAGGAAAAAGTGAAAAATTCAGCCTTATCGGCCGACCGCAAAGAAGCCCGGGAATTCCAGACCTCGTCTTCCGGGCTTTTTTTCAAGGTGAAAAAAGTCCTGTATGAAAAAAAATCGGCTTTTCAGAAAATAGAAATTATCGAGAATGATTTCTACGGACGGGTTCTGTTCCTGGACGGGCTGGTTCAGACCACCGAGAAAGATGAGTTTTTCTACCATGAAATGCTGGTTCACCCGGCTCTGGCCATCCATCCCCGGCCGGAAAAAGTCCTGATAATCGGCGGGGGAGACGGCGGTGCCTTGAGGGAAGTCTTGAAACACCCGGTCCGGAAAGCCTGGCTGGTGGAAATAGACCAGGAAGTGATCAAAGCCTGCGAACAGTATTTTCCCTGGCTGGATGAAGCCCTGGCCGACCCCCGGGCCGAACTGGCCATTGCTGACGGCTTTGATTTTATTCAGAAAACGACCGAGAGGTTTGAGGTGATAATTGTTGATTCCTCCGACCCGGTTGGTCCCTCGGCCATACTTCATGCCCGGGACTTTTACCGCAAGTTGAAAAAAATTCTCAAGCCCGACGGGCTGATAGTGGCCCAGGCCGGTTCTCAACTTCTTCATCTGCGGGAACACAGCCAGAAAGCGGCTTTCCTGCGGCCGATGTTCAGGTTTGCCCGTTTTTATTCCGCTCCCGTTCCCACCTATCCGGTCGGTACCTGGTGCTACACCCTGTTATCGGACAGAATCGACCCGCTGGCCGTTAAGAAACTTCGCCTCCCGGACGGACTCAAGTATTTCAATGCCGAAGTTTTCAGGGCCAGCTTTGCTCAGCCGGTTTTCTTCGAGCAGGCCCTGCAGAAAAAGGAGTGAGCTGCTCAGCCCCGAACATAATCCAGAAAAGAAGAATCTGGTCTTTAAAACTCTGGGCTGCGCCTATAATTTCCGGCCACCAGCTCGTACTTATTTTTTGGGGACCTGTTCCAGTATTTTCTTCATCAGCTTTCTGTCTTTCGGGAACTGGCCTACGGCTGGCAGTCTCTGCAGCAGCAGGGCCCAGTTGGGGTCGAGGCCAAAGACCTTCCGGAACAGGGGCAGGCTGTCTTCAACTCTTCCGGTTGAAGCCATGGTGACTGCCGGCCAGAAAATCAGCTCGGGATTTCCGCTGTAAAGCTCCATGGCCCGGCTGTATTCTTCCATGGCTTCTTTAACCTTATTTTCCGTCAGCAACTCATCGCCCCGGTTCATATGGTTATAAGCCTTGGCTATCTGGACCAGCCTTTTCATTTCGGCGATGGGTTCAGGGTGGTCTTCTATCCTCAGGTCGTACACCCGGTCCTTCCACCAGACGCCAGAGCTCTTTCCGCTGACCACAAGAATTGCGGCCGATTGCCGGCCCCGGATATCCCCGCCTTCTTTTTCGGCGGCTTCCAAAGCGGCCAGCAGCCGGTCCACCAGTTCGCCCCTGGTGTTCTGATAAGCCCTGGCCATGGCCTGCCAGACAGTGTTTTTGAGCATCATGTTGGCCTGGCAGGAAAATCCATCCCCCTGGTAGTGACCGGCTTCGGCGATGCAATTCTTACCGGTATGGACCGCCACCAGCCCCGAAGCATCCACCATGGCCACCTGCCGGACTTCAGGCGTACGGTCTGATTTCAGCAGACCGTTCAGGGCCTGTTCGGCACTTTTTCCCGCCCGCATCATTTCCAGCCCCAGGGCTCCATAACCGGGGTCAACAAAAGACTGGGTGGCCACCGCCCCCACTCCGGCTTCGGCCCAGGAAACGATGGAGCCGACCGAAAACCAGTGCGATTGGACGGCCACGCCCAGCTGGCCCGTTTCTTTATCCAGGGCCACTATGGAATAGGTGGAGACCGGCCTCAGCGGTTTCGGGTTCCGGTCAGCGCCTTCTGACGGGAAGAAAGAAAGCAAAGCGGCCAGGAAAACTGCCGCCGGGAATATAAGCAGCCCGCTCCGATAACAAATTCTGGACAGGTTCTCTTTTTTCATCTGCCCCTCCTGAAAAAGTTATTGTCAATAATATTTTTTATATTTTCCTCAACTAATCAAATACTTTTTCCAGGCTTTTTCCGGCGAGCAGACCGGGTGATTAACAGAGAAGGGGATGGGGGAGGTTGATGGCAAGGATTCAGTCCTAAACGGCCAGGCTGTGGCCCCGGTTCAATCTGGCTGCCGGGCAAGGATAGTTTCAAAGCGGGCCGGGTTATGAAATGTGATTGATAAAGCTATTCTTCGGTTAGTTTATCTATTAACTTAGTTGCTTTAATTTCCATTTCCCCGATCAGGGGCTGCTTTATAATTGGAAAATTGTCTGGTGTCCACCCCGCCGCCAGGAAGCTAACAATTAACCTGGGCAGCTTTCAGCCCGGGTCAAGTTAACAATAGGGCCTCGGGCATCTTTGAGCGCCTGTTCCCAGAAAAAAAAAGGGAAACGCTTTCTGGCGTTTCCCCCGGTCAGATTTTTCTTTCCGGTCTCAGCCGGTCTTCCTGACGGCTTTCCAGGTAGCCGTGCCGAAATTACCCATTTCGACTTCACCGCTGATGGTGTTGGCATCCTGGATTTTGCCCTTGTAGGTCATAGTGAAGGAACCCTGCGGCCCTTCGCGGGTGATTGACCATTCGATATTATCACCCTTGACCGTGCCTTCGCCGGTAATTTCACCGCCCCTCATGCCCTGCATGGTGACGGTCAGCTTTTCACCGTCCTGCACGAACTTGATGTCGCTGGTTCTTTCACCGCGCGGGGTGGTGATGGTGAAGGACCAATCCCCGGTCACGTTGACCTGGGCGGCCAGAGTCAGCAGACCGCTGATGGCCAGAAGCAAGAAAACGAGACAGGCTTTTTTCATCTCTTTCCTCCTAATATTTTTGACGCTTCTCTGCCCTGTTTCTTCCACAATTTTATATCAACCGGGATAGACAAGTTTACCCTGTTGGCGCTTTTCCTCGAGAACCCGGAGCATGTCGGCTGTCATCCGGGCCAGGTCGTAATCGGGCTGCCAGTCCCATTCTTCCCTGGCGGCGCTGTCGTCGATGGATTCCGGCCAGCTGTCGGCGATGGCCTGCCGGAAGTCAGGGCGGTAGTCGATGCTGAAATCCGGCAGGTGCTTCTTGATTTCTGAAGCCAGCTCGGCTGCCGAGAAGGACATGGCCGTGACGTTGAAATTGGAATGGTGTTTCAGCCGGGAAAAGTCGGCCGCCATCAGCTGGATGATGGATTTCAGGCAGTCGGGCATGTACATCATCGGCAGGCGGGTGTCCTCGCGCACGAAGCAGGTGTAGCGCTTGTTTTTGACTGCCTCAAAGTAGATGGCGACCGCGAAGTCGGTCGTGCCGCCGCCGGGCAGGGTCTCGTGAGAGATGATGCCCGGGTAGCGCAGGCCGCGCACATCGAGCCCATACTTGCGGAAGTAGTAGTCGCCGAGGAGCTCGCCCGCAACCTTGGTCACGCCGTACATGGTTCGCGGCTTGAGGATGGTATCGTTGGGCGTGTTCGCGCGGGGCGTCTCCGGCCCGAACGCAGCGATCGAACTCGGGATGATGACCCGCGCCATCTCGTGCTCGCGTGCGCACTCCAACACCGTCAGCGTTCCGTTGATGTTCACATCCCAGCACCGCATGGGGTTCTGCTCGCCCACGGCCGACAGGATCGCGGCCATGTGGACGATGGTATCGATGTCATGCTTGCGCACGACCTCTTCGAGGGTCTCCCGCTTCGCTACATCGATGAAATAGAACGGCCCCGAGTTCTTCAACGCGTCGCTGGGGGCCGTCTTGCGGCCGGTAGCCACGACGTTCTCCGCCCCGAAGCGGTCACGCAGGGCCAGGGTCAGTTCCGATCCGATCTGGCCGACCGAACCGGTGACCAGAATACGTTTGATCTCTTTGGCCTTCATGCTGAGGACTCCTTTGTCTGCTCGGTAATGCCTGAGAGTGGCTGTCAATATAGCGGCGGCGCGATCAAAGTCAAAGGAAACGGGCACCCGTCGGTCTGGACAACGACCGGCTTGCGGCTATACTGAGGCGTTCCGACACAACGGTGAGTGTAGCTCAATTGGTTAGAGTACCTGACTGTGGCTCAGGATGTTGTGGGTTCGATTCCCATCACTCACCCTCGGTGTGGCGGGC
>DMVN01000116.1 GCA_003476685.1 Acidobacteriota bacterium
CTCCTATCCAGACGATTTCTTCTTCCGCTTTATTCTGGCTCAGGGCATAGTCGGCAATTTCCTGGAAGGAATCCCTGGTGATGTCGCGTCCACCCAGCCCGGCGATGAAGCCGAAAATCAGGGGTTGGGCCGGCTGACCATAAAGAGCTGATTTAACTTCCTGGTAGAAGATTCCGTGATGTCCGTATGAAATATTGCGGTCGAGAACAGCCACCCTCTTGACCCTTGATAGGGCTGACCTGACTTTTTCAAAGGGGAAGGGACGGAAGAGCTTAATCCTGAGGTTTCCGGCCTTGATGCCTTTTTCCCGCAGTTCGTCCACTGCCACCCTGGCCGTGTAACCGGCGGTTCCGGAAGTGACGAAAACCAGTTCAGCATCATGGCAAAGATACTCTTCCACCTGTCCCAGGTAGCGGCCAAACATCTTTTCGTATTCCTTACCCGTTTCTTCCACCAGGGCTGGCACTTTTTCCATGTCTTTCTGGAGTTTGTAGCGGAGTTCCATGTAATGCTCGGGGGAGGTCAGGCCGCCGAAGGCGTGGGGGTCAGCGGGAGTCAGCCGCCAGGGGGGACTGAACGGAGGCAGGAAGCGGTCAACTTTTTCCTGCTCGGGAATCTCAACCACCTCATAAGTGTGGGAGAGAGCGAAAGCATCCAGGATAATCATGCTGGGAATCATCATCTTTTCCGAGACCTTAAAAGCCTGGATTACGGTGTCAAGAACTTCCTGGTTGGAAGAGCAATAGAACTGAATCCAGCCGGTATCCCTTTCGGACAGGCTATCGTTCTGGTCGGTCCAGATGCTCCAGCCGGGAGCCATGGCCCGGTTGATGTTGCCCATAACTACCGGCATCCTTCCGCCCGCAGCCCAGTGCAGCATTTCGTGCATCAGGGCCAGTCCCTGGGCCGAGGTGGCGGTAAAAGTCCTGGCCCCGGCCAGAGAAGCTCCCAGACAGGCGGCCATGGCTGAATGCTCTGATTCCACCTTGATGAACTGGGCCTTCAGGGTGCCGTCGGCGCACATTTCCGACAGCAGCTCCACCACCTGGGTCTGGGGGGTGATGGGGTAGGCGGCGATTACCTGAGCCCTTGATAACATCGCCCCGTAGGACAGGGCGTGATTTCCCATTATTACTTTTTTCATTTTTCCTCCTCAACCATGGCAATGCATTTCTGCGGGCATTCTTCGGCACAAATTCCGCAGCCTTTGCAGTAGTCGTAGTTGACCTGCGGCCAGTCATCAACGATGTCAATGGAGGCATCGGGACAGAATTTCCAGCAGAGGCCGCACTTGATACACCGGGAGAGGTCTATCACCGGCTTGATGTTGCGCCAGGCTCCGGTCTTGTTGTAAAGCATCGACCCGAGCGACATCGGCACCGCCGGCATTTCTTTTTCTGAGTTGAAAACGATTTTTTTTGCCTCTTTCTTCTTGCTCATCATTTCCTCCTTCAAGCCCGCTCGTAAGCTTCGATGGCTGCCTTGATGTTGTCCTCGGCCTTGAGCGGGACGCCTTCCCTGATGGCTGCCACCAGCGACTCCAGACTGGTCAGTTTCAGGATCTTGGTTACCGCCCCGGTGATGGCCGTGTTAACTATGGGGGCGGCCAGTGTTCCCAGCCGGTACTTCACCGCAATTTCTGTGGCATCGATGGTGAAAACTTTGAACTGACCAGGAAACTTGAAGTGTTGCGGCGGTTTGTCGCTGTTGATGATGATGTAGCCCCCGTCTTTAAGCCCTTCGGTCACATCGATGGCTTCCACCAGAGTGGGGTCAACCACCACCACGTGGTCCGGGTTGTAGATTTTGCTCTTATCATAGATGGGTTTATTATCAATACGGATAAAAGCAAAAACCGGGGCTCCGCGTCTTTCCACCCCGAACTCCGGATAGGCCTGGACATAATTGCCTTCCTTGGCCAGGGCATCAGCCAGTATCTTGGAGGCGACCACCGTTCCCTGGCCTCCTCGTCCATGGAAGCGAATCTCAATCATCTGCTTCTCCTTTTTCAAAAGATATGGTCTGGAGTTGGTATGAGATATATTGTCCCTGAGTTTTCAGGGCCAATGGTTGCCGCTGGGGCTGGGCTGATGAAGCTATCCGGCCGGATGACTGACCGGATTGAGCCAGGAGTTTCCAACCTGAAGCGGCTGCTTAAAGAAAAAAATTCCCTTCTTAATGCCGCTTTTATGTTTGAGTCCATCTAATTAATAAAATTTTTTATAAAGATTAGGATTCAGTTTATGCTTAACCCCCACTCATGTCAAGAATTACCTTGGGCCACCGCCGGTGAAAATAAGTCTGAGTCTTTTCCTGACTGTTATCACCCGGCTGGCCATCATTACCGGGGCTGGGGTGCCGGCTTTTTTTCCCGGAGGTTGTGGTAAAGGTTCTTTAGCATCAGGGCATCGGCTTCAAGCGACGGGCTCTCACAGATTACAGTCCCCGACACTCCAGCGTCATCCAGAGCCTGGAGCCATTCGTCAAAGCGGAGGTCGGATTCTTCCAGGTTCAGATGTTTGAGTTCTCCGGTCTGGTTGTATTTGACCCCGGAAATATGAATATGAGCCTGCTTGAGAGCCAGGCGGCCGAGCTTCTTTTCCACCTTTTTCAGCACCTGGTAGAAATCCCGGTAGGAATTGACCCGGCCCTCCCGGGCAAAAATATGGGCAAAATCCAGGCAGGGAAAAAGCCCTTCAAGTTCCCGGCACAGGCTAAGTACTTCATCCAGGCTACCGAACTGCTTTTTCTTGCCCATGGTCTCAATTCTCAACCTGGCCGCAATTTTTTCCGAACGGGCGATGGACAGGATTTCCCGCAGGGAATCCTTTATGTTGAGGTAGGTTTCTTCCGGAGTCTTCAGTCCGTAATAACCAGCATGGAAAACCAGGTCGGTGGCCCCGGCTGCCGCCGCCAGCCGCAGGGAATTTAACAGCAGGTCCTGGCTCTGCATCCTCTTGCCCCGGTCCTCGGCATTGAGATTGATGAAATAAGGGGCATGAGCACTGAGCCTGATTTGATGACGGCGGGAGGCCTGCTTTACCTGGCTGGCGGTTTCCGGACCCATTTTCAGGCCCTGGACAAATTCAAGCTCCAGGGCTTCCAGGCCTGACTGCAGCACATGTTCGACCGCCCGGAGAGAGGAGTCTTCAGGGCAGGAATGGGGGATTCCGGCCACGCCGAACAGCAGGCCCTCAGGAACAGGTGTCATCAGCCTCTCCACCATTGAGGAACTCGCCGACTATCTTCATGGCACAGAACTCGCCACACATGGAGCAGGCTTTGGTCCGGGATTTCCGCCTCCGCCGGATTTCGGCAAATTTATCGGGGTCCAGACAGAGTTCTTGCTGCTTATCCCAGTCCAGTTTCTTCCTGGCCCGGGAAATCTCGGCATCCCTGGCCAGGGCCCCGGGATAACCCTTAACTATATCCGCCGCATGGGCGGCAATCCGGGAGGCAATCAATCCTTCCTTGACATCCTCTATGGTGGGTAAACCCAGGTGTTCGGCCGGGGTTACATAACAGAGAAAATCGGCTCCGGCTGCCGCGGCCAGGGCTCCGCCTATGGCTGAAACGATGTGATCATATCCCGGAGCAATATCGGTAACCAGCGGTCCCAGGACATAAAAAGGCGCTTCCTGGCATAGCCTTTTCTGCAACTGCATGTTCATGGCAACCTGGTCCAGGGGGACGTGCCCCGGGCCTTCGACCATAGCCTGGACTCCGGCTTCTCTGGCCTGCTGGACCAGTTCTCCCAGGGTCAGCAATTCTTCTATCTGGGGCCGGTCGCTGGCGTCGAGAACCGAGCCCGGTCTCAGCCCATCTCCCAGGCTGATGGTGAAATCATATTTTCTGGCCAGTTCCAGCAGGCGGTCAAAACGGGCATAGAGCGGATTCTCTTGTTCGTTGTAAAGCATCCAGGCTAAGTGAAAAGCTCCCCCGCGGGAGACGATGTCGGCCACCCGACCCTGTTTTTTCAATCGCTCGACCGCCTTCAGGGTCAGACCGCAGTGAACCGTCATGAAATCAACCCCTTCTCTGGCCTGGGCTTCAATCACCGCAAACAGGTCGTCCTCGGTCATGCGGACTATTGAACCCCGGCGGGAAATGGCTTCGATGGCCGCCTGGTAAACCGGCACAGTTCCCAGGGGCAGGGGGGAGAGGGCCAGCAATTTTTTTCTGATGGTTTTAATATCGCCGCCGGTGCTCAGGTCCATGACGGCGTCGGCCCCGTACCTCAGGCTTATCTTCAGCTTGGCGATTTCACTCTTCAAGTCCGGATAATCGCGGGAAGTGCCCAGGTTGACGTTGACCTTGGTCCGCATTCTCAGACCGATGGCCGCCGGACGGGTGGGGGAATGGTAACGGTTGTAAGGAATAACCACCTTACCCGAAGCAATCAGAGATAGCAGCTCTTCCGGGTCCAGGTGTTCTTCTCTGGCCAGTTTTTTTACCAGGGGAGGAAAAACTCCTTTCCTGGCCTTGTCAACGAGGGTCATGGATTTGACTTTCTTATCAGGATGTTATCAAGAATTCAGTATAGTTTAGCCATAATACCCTGTCAAGGAAACCAGACCGGCCGGGTATCTCTCTGGCCGGTCGGCGTCAAATCTGATTAAAATAATAGCGGTAAATTTACAAACGCCCCGAATGCTGGTAGCATTTTAAGGAATGAAAGCCCAAAGCCTGCTATCGGTTTCAGCCCTGGTCTTTTGGCTCCTGTCTGGTTTACCCGGTCTGGATGCTTACCAGGCTACAGCGGCTCCAGCCAGCCAGGAGAAGCCAGATTACCTGGACCAGGTGCTGCCTCTTATCAATTTTCTGGAAGAGGCGGCCGGCTTCAGGCAGGCCAATGGCCGCTTCCAGGGCCGGGTGGCTGAGTTCAGCGAGACCCAGGTCTCTGCTTTCTTCCAGTATCTATTCTCGGAACAGACTTCCAGTCTTAAATCGCTTACTATTAAATTATTTCCGGCCAGCCGGGTTGAAGGCTGGATAGTTCTGGACCTGGGCCAGCAGCCAGGTGCAATTTCCCAGAATCTTTATTTTTCAGCCAGAATTGAGCAGGCAGGCCGAAGGGTTCGCCTTAATTTTAGCAGCCTCTACCTCGAGACCCAGAGAATCCAGCCAGCGGTTATCAATGCCTTGATTGATCTTATCGCCCGGGTCCAGGGTCAGGAAGCCAGGCACCTGGATGACTGGTATGAGCTGCCGGAAGGAATTTCGGGGCTGGAAACGGCGGCCGGAAAGCTCCTGGTCCATTATTGAGGTCAGAAGGAAATGATAAGAATAATTGGCGGCCGCTTTAAGGGCAGAAGGCTGAAAATGATTAACTGTCCCGAAGTCCGCCCCCTGCCGGCCAAACTCCGTGGTTCTCTCTTTAACATACTTCAGGCCAGGGTGATTGATGCTTTTTTCCTGGACGGCTTTGCTGGTACCGGGTCAGTAGGCATAGAAGCCCTGAGCCGGGGAGCCAGCCGGGCCGTA
>DMVN01000041.1 GCA_003476685.1 Acidobacteriota bacterium
GATGGTAGAACCTGTTCCAGGGTCCGAGCCGACCGAGAAAACGGAACTGCGTGTCCTATATGATGAGGGCAACCTCTACCTGGGGATTTTCTGTTACGACAGCGAACCGAAAAGAATAGCCTCCAACTCCCTGGCCCATGACCAGACCGGTCGAAGTCGTGGCTGGTATGGCATGGGGCGTCAAACTGCCAGCACCAGTGATGATGTGGTCAGAGTCCTGATTGACCCTTTCCTTGATAAAAGAACCGCCTATGTTTTTTATGTCAATTCCAGGGGGGCCAGGAGCGAAGGCCTGGTCTCTGGCGGCAACGCCAGCCTAAACTGGGATGGAGTCTGGGAAGCTAAAGCCAGAATTCAGAATAACGGCTGGGCGGCCGAAATCAAGATTCCCTATAAGACCATTTCTTTCAAAAAGGACCTGCCGGCCTGGGGACTGAACGTCGAGCGTTACATCGCCCGCAAGCAGGAGACCATCAGGTTGTCTGGCATCTCCCGGGATGCCAATTTCAACAACCCCATGACCGCAGCCGAGCTGGAAGGCATCTCCGACATCAGGCAAGGGCTGGGCATTACCATCCGTCCTTACGGCCTGGTGGCTGCCCAGAATGACCGCCTGCTGGACAATAAATATAACTGGAAAGCCCAGGGCGGAGTGGACCTCTATAAGAATCTCACTCCCAACCTGGTGGCGGCCCTGACCTACAACACCGATTTTGCTGAAACCGAAGTGGACGAACGCCGCATCAACCTGACCCGCTTCCCGCTGTTCTTCCCGGAAAAGCGGATGTTTTTCCTGGAAGGTTCAGAGACCTTTAACTTCAGCTCGAGCGTTAGCTTCTTTCCGTTTTTCAGCCGCCGGATTGGACTTTATCAGGGGCAGCAGGTACCAATCAATTTCGGGGCCAAGCTCTACGGCAAGGTGGGCAAATTCAACCTGTCAATGATGGATATGGAAACCAGGGCCTTTGACCCCCTGCCACGCAGCAACATGTTTGCCGGGCGGGTTACCTATGATTTTCTGCAGGAGAGTAAGATCGGGGTTATCGTCACCAACGGCAGCCCGAGCGGTGACCGCAACACCCTGGTCGGTTTTGACATAAATTATGCCAGCTCCCGTTTTGCTGGCAACAAGAATATCTGGTTAGCCGGCTGGGCCGTTTATAACTGGAACGACCGGGAAGGCCGCCATCACGGCTTCGGGCTCCGGGCCAATTATCCCAACGACCTGGTTGGCATTGAATCCACTTATGCTTACTATGGCGAAGCCCTCGACCCCGGGCTGGGTTACATGATGCGGCAGGGAATCCAGACTTTTTACCTGAAGCTATCTTACAACCCGAGGCCGAGCCGGGGCTGGCTGGACAGAGCCGTCAGGCAATTCTTTTTTGAAGCCAGCGGTGACTTTTACTGGAAGCTGGATGGCACCCTGGAAACCAGTCGCCTGACTTTTGAACCCCTGAGCTTCAGAACCGAAAGCGGAGAGAATTTTAACGCTTCCGTCGTGGTTAATCACGACGTGCTACCCTACGACTTTGAAGTGGCCGAGGGCCTGGTGCTGCCAGCCGGGCCTTATGATTTTACTAACCTGCGTCTGAGCTTTAACACCGCTACCTACCGTCCCTTATCCTTTGACCTGAATTACACGGTCGGGGGCTTTTATTCCGGTCATTACGGCGATTTCAACGCCGGGTTGACCTACCACTTCCGGGGCAACCTGGACCTATCGTTCAACACCAACCTGGTGCGGGGGACGCTGCCCCAGGGCCAGATCAACGAAAATGTTTATCAGCTGAAGCTGGACTTCTATTTTTCCCCGGACCTGGGCTTTATGAATTATATCCAGTACGACAGCGTTTCCAGACTGCTGGGCTGGAGTGCCCGCTTCCGCTGGGAAATAAAGCCAGGCAATTTTATCTACCTGATTTATAACTCCAACTGGGAGAGGCGCTGGGACCCAGCCAGCCGCTTCTATGCGGTCGGCGACCGCGGGGTGTTCAAGGTTACCCTGTCCATCAGGCCATAGACCAGATATCTTTTTCCAGAAGCAAAATTAATCAGGATTTGAATAGTGGTCAAACCAAGGGGCTGACCATCACTGAAAGTTAAGGCTGTCTCCTGGTTCATTTCTGGACCAAGCCCCAGTCCAAAGAAAGACTGGTAATGAATCATTCCTTCATTGTGGCTGTCAGTAAAATTTACCTTCCTAAAAATAAGAAATTATGAATTTTACCCAGCTCGACTCAGATAAATATATTTAGCTTTTTTAGCCTTCTTGGCTTTAGCTGCCACTTCGGCTTTGCTCTTGCGCCTCAGGCTGGCGGACTGAGCCCGCTACCGACCCCGCAGACGGCCCTACTACCCCTGATAATCGCCAGCTTCGAGCCACCGCTTCCAGCTACCATCCCCGCTGCCCCGGAAAGCTGGACTCCCAATCCGCCACCGATAATACCCGGAATGGAATTAAGCACTTTTCTCTGTGGGGTGCTCTTTTTTGCTATTTTCCAGAACAAAACCCGAGACCCACCGCCGGCCCTTCCGAAAATCACCCGCAGGGGGGAATCTGATTAGCCCCGCAAATCATCCTGACGGGGCATGACGGGTTGAGTCTCGGCACTTAGAATGAAGAAAGGTAAAAGAATTTTAGGGCAAAAATGGGCGCAATAAAATAGACTGGGCTCTGACTGGGGCTTCAAGTCCGGTAGGTCAGAACTCGAGGGAAGGAGTCTTCCTGATTTATGGGTACTGAGGTCGTTCCTGGGTCCGGTTCGACCGGGGCTGGTCCATCAACGGGATTGGAGCGGGACCGCTGCCTGCTTGATTTTTTAAAAATTTTGCGTCTGACCTTCAAGATGGCCAGCATCTATCATCAGGATCACCCGACCTTCAAGAGAACGGTCGAGGAGCTGATGAGCAGCCTGGAAGGTGTTTTGCAATTCAGCAGCCCGCTTCTCATCGGGTTCAGTCCCAATTCCTTGCTAATTGGAGAGCAATTCTGGGGCGGTGATAAGACCACAACCGAACTGGCCCGCCTGTTCCATCTCCGTAAGGTCAAGCGGCTGGAAATCTATCGCGGACTGTCAACCCAGGAGTTGCTCAGCTTTATTTCCGGTCTGACTCGCCCCCTCCCGGAATTCATCCGCCAGGGCGGAACTAAGGGTCTGCTCGGCCGGGAAAATTTTAACCATCTTAAGCTGGAAGTTCTTGATTATTCCCAGTTGCTGAAGGGAGAAGGGGAGGAAATCAAGGACATCTGGCCCTACCTGCTGATGGAAGCGGTGACCGAGAATGACCCGAATAAGCTGGACCTGCTGGCCGGAAGCTTTGAGAAAGTGGTGGGCCGGTTTAATACTGAAGACCTTGTCCAGAATGAAGAACTTCACAGAAATCTTGTACATTTCTTCCTTCATCTCCGGGAAACAGGTCAGGATAAATACACCCGTTGTGCCCGGGAGCTACTCCGGTCATTGCTGGCCGTGCGCAAGCTGCCGCCTGAATCCAGGCTGGAGAAACTGCAACAGATCATTTCTTCCCTGAATGAAAAAGAACTGGCCTCAACCCTGTGGGAGGAAATAATCGGCAACGACAGGTTTGATTCCATGAGCTTTGCCGTTTTCACCAGGCTCGTTCACCGGGAGCGCCACCAGACCATTTCCACTGCGCTGAAGGAACTATTTACTGGCGATGAACCCAGGAACAGGCGGCCGGAAGTGGAAAAAAAGATCAAGTCTCTGCTCAACGGAAATTCTGGCCAACTTCTCACTGATATCTACCGCCAGACTCTGACCAGCCTCCTGGGCGAAATCTCATTCGAAAGACAAATTACCTTTGACCATAAGCAGCTGAGAAGGAACTACCGTTTTATCCTGGTTAACCTGCTGTCGGCGGAAAAGCAGAAAGAAGCCGCCAGTCAGAACCTGGAACGAATTCTTGAGGAATGGCCAACCATCACCGCAGAAAAAGACCTGGAATTCATCCAGTCTTTGTTGACCGTACTCCAGGAGAAAGCCAAACTGCTATCCGGGGAGCCCGGCTATGAAAAAGCCTGTGCTTCCATATCCGCCTACCTGGAAGATTGTCTCCTCCGGGGAGATGAGCAGCCCGAACTGGAGACCCTGGTGCGGCAGTTGGGCCGAAGCCTTCATAAGCCGGAAGTTTACCTGAGCCGGATTTTCATAGACAGGCAGGTTACTTCCCTCATGCTCAAAGCCTTTTTCCAGTTCTTTCAGGAGAGTCTGCCCGCTTTTCTGGATCATTTAAGCCGCCGGGCAGCCGATAGCTGGCTGCTCGAAAAAATCGCGGCTGCTCTGGGGACGATCGACCTGCCCGTGAGCCTGACCATTTTGAAAAAAATATATCTGCTCGGGGACCAGAAAGTTAAACTTCAGGCCCTCCGAGCCATGCAGCCCTTGAGCGAGTTCGATGAGAATTTCCTGTTCTCGATTCTTAATTCCAAAGACAGGCAGCTAAAGGCCGAGGCTCTGAGTCTGCTGATGAGGTTTGAAAGAACCCGGCACGTAGCTTTTATCAGGCTGTTAAATTTGTCTTCACCCTACGGAATCAGAAACAGAAGGATAATCCAGCACCTGCAAATCGTCGAAGAAAAGAACTTGAAAGAGGCCAGGCCCTTCCTGCTGAAACTGGCGGCCAGAAAGGATTTCTGGAATCGCCGGGTGCGGCAGGAAGCCAGGCGCATTATGGAGAAATGGGATGGGTGGGATAAGGGATAAAGTCAAACGCTGTTTCCTGCTGCTGATGAACGCCATCCAGGCTGGCAAGATTTATTCGACTGACCATCCTAAGTTCCAGGAATTTATCGGCCATTTATACGCTAATCTGAAGGAGCTGCTCGAGGCTCGCCAGGAACTGACTCTTGGTATCGTCAGCGGCGAGCTGGCCTGGGAAGAGGAAATCTTTTTTGACCTCAGCGCCAAGCTGGCCGGCCTGATTAGCTTTCTGGAGGAAAGCCGGGTTGAAAGGATCGTCTTCTCCCAGGGTTTAACCCTGGCCGAACTTCGCCAGTTCATAATTTCCCTGGCCCGGGCCAGACAGTCCGGTCAGGGGGAAGAGAAAGAAGGACCGGACCTGAATGGGCTTCAGCATATCCGGGCTGGACGTCTGAGGGCTACGGTCCGGAATAACCTGTCTGACCGGGAAGAAGCAGAACTGAAAAAGAAGTATTTCAGCGCCGTCCAGACTGTTGACCAGTCTCTCAATCTTGTTCTGGAGGAACGGGAAGTCGATTACCTGGACCTGCGCTTCAACCTCCTGAACATCATGGAGAATTTTTTCGGGCGGCACCAGGAACTCCTCAACCTGGTCTCAGTGAAGGAGCGGGACCTGGTCACCTTCGTGCATCTCCTCAACGTTACCCTGCTGGTCATGTTCTTTGCTTCCCGGCTGGGATTTGCCAGTGACGATGTCCTCGACCTGGGCCTGGCTGCTCTTTATCATGACATCGGGAAGCTCTATATTTCCAGGAAAATAATCAAAAAGAAAGGGCGGCTGACCGAAGCTGAATTCCAGCAGGTTCAGAGCCATCCCATCATCGGGGCCAGAATTCTCCAGGGCTACAAGGAGTCTCTCGGCTATCTGCCGATGGTAGCCGCCTTCGAGCATCATCTCCGTTACGACCTATCGGGTTATCCCAAATTGCCCGACACCCGGAAACCCCATCTGGCTTCAATGATGATTTCTATCTGCGATGTCTACGATGCCCTGTCCCTGAAACGGTCTTATAAAAAAGAATTTCCTCCGGACAAAATCTATGAACTGATGACCATGGAAAAAGGCAAGGCTTTCCCGCCTGAGCTGCTGGATAAGTTCTTTCAGTTTGTTGGCCTGTGGCCGGTAGGTACCATTGCCCTGCTCAGCGATGGCCGGGTTGGAGTGGTCCGTCAGGTCAATGAGCAGGACATAGCCAGGCCGGTGGTGGAAATAATCGCGCCTCAAAGTAACGGGGAGCAGGTTGATTTGAGCCAGAACGGCACACTTTCCATCATCAGGGCTCTTGACCCCCGCGGCGAGGGCAAAAAATACTTGAAACACCCGAAGAGGGCGGCGCCGGTCGAAACTCCGTTTTAAGGAGGGGACACCTGCAGGTGTCCCCTCCTGGTTATCACTTAATTTTGCTCTTGATCAGGGCGGCTGTGGGCCGGGTGGCCATGACGCTGGGCTTGACTTCCTTGACCATACCCTTTTTCAGCATGTTGATAGTAGCCATGATTTCAGGCAGATAATCATTTTCAATCAGACCTATGGCTGCCTGGAAAGCGCCCTGGAGCAGAGCGGTCAAGGTGGCCTCGTCCGGCACGGGCAGGCCGACTGCCGTCAAATACACGGCGGCCAGATTCTTGAATTCAGCGATGACATTTTCCAGAATTGTGGCTTCGTCCTGCTGAAGCAGCCAGCCGTAGGCGATGCAGGAAGTTCTGAAATTATTCTCTTCGTTCCGGATTAGTTGTTCAGCTTCTTCATAGGTCAGAGGAGCAGCGATGGTTTGGGAAAAATCAGTCAGTCCCTGGGCATAGGCCCTGACCATCAGGTTCTGCATGTTAGTTTTCGGCCTGGCAGCAATCTGGATAATCTTAGAACCCAGAGTGCGGTCGTAGCGAACCAGAACTATATCACCGGCAGCTTCAATAATATTATGACAGATTTCCAGAGCAATGGCCGGATAATCTTTGAGCAGATTGTAATAATCAGGAGAAACACTCTTCAGGTAGTCATCCAGCATTTTAGCCTTGGTGATGACATAGCCTTCATTCGGGTCCAGGGTGAGCGAAGCATGATGGGCGGTGGAATCAGCTCCCCAGGTATCGTTGTGGCTTATAAAACCATAGGAGCTGGCTTTTTCATAGCCGTATTTTACGGCATGTTGAATTTTCAGGAAGTAATGATGGGTCTGGTCGTAGAGGAAATCGCGATACAGTAGACCGGGAAGAGTGAACATGTAGTTAAAGGCATCCGGGGCCATGGCCCCGTACATCTCCTCGATATCATAAGGACCATTAGCCTTTTTAAGGTGGTGGGCGATGAAAGCGTGTGTTCCCCTTTCCCAGCCGCTGACTGTGCCGGACATAAAGGCCAGCAACAGACAAAGCGACACCAAAACCATAGCACCCTTTCTCATTTTTTATCCTCCTTTGCTCATGAGGGGGGAATTCTAACCCCGCTTGATTACTATATGTACATATTTATTCCGTCAAGCTTGTAATGTCAAGCAAAATTACTTTATCTATGGTAGGAGATAATGGCCAGGGTAACCCATTACCCCAGAAGATGATTTGCTTTAACAGGGTAATTAGGAACCAAAAGAGACCTTTTATGGTGCTGCCCAATAAATTTTTAAATATCTGCCAAAAAGTGGCAAAAGTGGACAATTTAAGGTGTCCTTTTATCTTTTTTCAAAAACAACCTTTCCGTCCACTATGGTCATAACAACTTCGGTTTTTAAGATTTCCTCCGGAGGAATTGTCATCAGATTCCGGTCGAAAACGGTAATGTCAGCCAGCTTTCCTTTCTTGAGTGAGCCCCGGATGTCAGCTTCAAATGCCGCATAGGCATTGTTTATGGTGTAGGCTTTAAGACAGTCTTCAACTGAAATTCTCTGCTCAGGAAACCAGCCGCCTTCTGGTTGCCCGGTCAGTGTCTTTCTGGTCACTGCAGCATAAATCAGGTATTTCGGATGCATATGGTATTCAGCGGCGCTGGTCCCTGGCCAATCTGACCCGAAACTTAGAATGGCTCCGTTTTCCAGAAGCGACCTGAAAGCATAGGCTCCCCGGCATCTCTCATAACCAATCCTTTCTTCCATCCAGCGCATGTCGTCTGAAATGTGGTAAGGATTAACTTCGGCAATAACGTTTAGGGCCTTAAATCTTGGAAAATCCTGAGGTCTTATGACCTGGGCGTGGATTACCCGAAACCCGGTGAGGTCCACTCCTTCACTCTTAAGTCTTTCGTAGAGGTCCAGCATCTCTGCCACTCCGCGGTCGCCGATGGCATGGACGTTGGGAACGGAACCGGCTTCCAGACCGGTTTTGATAAGCCGGTACATCTTTTCCATATTCCCAACCTTGAGCTCCGGGTCATCGGAAGTATGATGGCGCCAGTGGCCGTAATTGCCGGGCTGGTCGTTGTAGGGCTCGAAGAATAAAGCACCGTGAGTCCCCATAATACCGTCAATGTACCCTTTAAGGGCTCCATACCGCAGCCAGCTATCCTTCTGTTTAGTTTTGGGGTGAAGTCCCATGGTCAGGCCCTGCTCTTTAAGCCTGGCCCCGAGAGAAAGGTCCGGTCTTAGCCAGACCCGGCAGGTGAGCTCTCCG
>DMVN01000189.1:0-2872 GCA_003476685.1 Acidobacteriota bacterium
GCGGACGTATTCGGCAATAGCCCGGGGAAAGCTGCCATAATAACGGGGGTGGGGCTTACCCCTGAACAGAATTCCCGAAGTTGAGGCCAGCTCGCCGTCGGTGCAGAGGCAGGTCAGAGGATGGGACAGAATTTTCTTAAGGTTATCCTCGCTCATGGCAAAGCAGACCATGGAGACCTGCCCCTCTTCTTCCAGCAGCAGGTCCCGGATAAAGGTGAAGATGTCTTTATTCTGCAGTCGGGAGGACTGTTCCAGGTTGAGGCCCTCCAGCCAGCGGTTCTTTTCCGACCGGACCGAGGAAATCAGCACCCGGTCCCAGGAACCAACATTCTTTTCCGCTTCAGCTATGGCTGCCTGGAGGCGGCCCTGGAGTTCCGGGTTTTTCAGCCGGCCGAGAAAATCTCCCTTCTTGCCTTCCCGCACCCAGAGCGGGAAAAAGATGCTCAGTCCGGTGGCAAAAGCAGTGTAAGGATAGACATCGGCCGCGAGGCGCAGGCCCCGGGCTGCAGCCTCGTCTATTTTTTTCAGCAGCTCATCAACCTTGGACCAGTTGCGGGGATAGCCGACTTTAAGGTGGGAAACTTCCAGGCTAACGCCAGCCCTGGTGGCAATGGTAATGGCTTCCTCTAGAGCTTCCAGAACCTGGTCCTCTTCATCCCTCATGTGGGTGGCATAGATTCCATCGCAGGGCCTGAGTTCTCTGGTCAGCTCCACCAGCTCTTCCGTGGAAGCAAAGCTTCCGGGGGCATACTCCAGGCCAGTAGATAAACCGACTGCGCCCTGTTTCAGGGCCTGCCGGACCCGGTCCTTCATCTGCTTAAGTTCTGCGGCCGAGGGCTGCCGGTCATTATAACCGACCACAGCCGCCCGGATGGTCCCCTGACCAACCAGGGTGGCATAATTAAGTCCGATTCCCTGCCGGGACAGGCGGCGGAAGAAACCCTCAAGGTCGGTCCAGTCGGCTTCCAGTCCGTACTCGGCCCTGAGGTACTCGTTCTCGTTTTCCAGCATCTCGGCTGTCAGGGGAAAGCGGGAAGAGCCGCAGTTGCCGCCGATGACCGTGGTCAGCCCCTGACGCACCAAACTATCAGCCGTGGGACAGACCAGCAGCTGGACATCGGTGTGGTTGTGGACATCTATAAAGCCGGGAGCCAGATACAGCCCTTCAGCCTCAATCACCCGTCGGGCCTGTCCATTCCCTATTTTTCCGATATATTTAATATACTTTCCGCTCAGTCCAACATCAGCCTGGTAGGGTGCCCGACCGCTGCCGTCAACCACCAGGGCCCCTCTGATAATCAGGTCAAAATCCCTTTCCTTCCGGCAGCCGCCCAAAAGCAACACTCCGGCCGCTCCGGCTGCCGCCCGGCAACCGGTCTTCAGGAATTCACGTCTTGGCCATTTTTTTACCCGGGTCATGTTCTTATTCTTTCAGCCATAAAAATAACGGATTGACGGCTAATTATCAACCGGATTTTTACTGTGAAACTGAGCGCCAGGTGGTGAGTCCCCAATTCTGCCGGTCTTCAGGCGGCTCGGACCGGCTCCAGACCGGTTGGCCCGGTTTTGGCCTTCGCCCGGAGCCGACAGCTCTTGCCACGACCGGTAATTTTTGCTATTTATATTAGCTCTTTTGATTCCAACGGAGGTAGTTAGATGGCTGACGGTGCTGCCGACAAAAGCCGGAAAAACAAGAAAATCAATCGTTTAACCCTGGCTGAGGTTGAAGCCCGGCTGGAAGAAATCAAGAAGTCCGAAGGCCGCTGGCAATCCCGCTATGCCCGGGCCCTGCTGGCCAGGAAAAAAGTCCTGACCGGGGTCAGTTGACCGGGACCGGCTCGGGGAAAAACATCCTTTTCCGAAAACTCATCTTTTCAATATTTTACATTTAAGCTGATTTCTGGTATCATTAACGGGAAAAATAAGGAGTAGAAGAGAGTGTTAACGAAAGAAATCAAGACGAAAATCATTCAGGACAATCAGGTTCATGCTACTGATTCCGGCTCCCCGGAAGTCCAGATAGCCATCCTGACTGAAAGGATCAACCAGCTGATTAGCCATTTTCAGACCCACAAGAAAGACTATCATTCGAGACGCGGTCTGATGAAGCTGGTCGGGCAGAGAAAGCGGTTGCTGGAGTACCTCAAGAAGACTGACAAGGACAGGTACCTGGCGCTCATCAAGAAATTAAACCTTAGAAAATAGGCCATCCGCCGCCTAATTGAGTTTCAAACATGTCAAATACAATTAATATTGAAATCGGTGGTCGAACTCTATCCATAGAGCTCGGCAAAGTGGGCAAACAGGCAGACGGTTCAGCTCTGGTTCGCTACGGCGATACCATCATGCTGGTTACCGCCACCTGCAAAAAGGAAGTTTCGGGCGAAAAGAATTTTCTCCCCCTGATTGTGGACTACCGGGAAAATACCTATGCCGCCGGAAAAATTCCGGGCGGCTTCTTCAAGCGCGAGGGCAAACCATCTGAGCGAGAAATCCTGGTAGCCAGGATGATCGACCGGCCCATCCGGCCGCTTTTCCCCGAGGGTTACATCCAGGACACCCAGGTGGTGGCCCTGCTGCTGTCGGCCGACCTGGAAAACGAACCAGACACCCTGGGAATTATCGGAGCCTCGGCCGCCCTGTATTTTTCCGAAATCCCCTTCACCACTCCCCTGGGAGCGGTCAAGGTCGGGCTGGTTGACGGTCAGTTCATCATCAACCCCCGGGCCAGCCAGCTGGAGAACTCGGTGCTGAACATGGTAGTGGCCGGAAACGAAGACGGCATCTGCATGATAGAAGCCGGGGCCAACGAAGTGGAAGAAGAAAAAGTGCTGGAAGGATTGCTGCTGGCCGAAGCTGAAATTAAGAAAAT
>DMVN01000189.1:2989-3458 GCA_003476685.1 Acidobacteriota bacterium
GCCATTCCCAAAGAAAATACCGAAGAAATTTCCCAGACCAAAGAAATTTTCTACAACCTGCAGAAAAAGCTCGTCCGGGAACTGGTAATCAATGAAGGTAGAAGGGCTGACGGCCGGGCTTTTGATGAGCTCCGCCCCATCAGCATAGAAGTCGGGCTGCTGCCCCGGACCCATGGCTCTGCCCTGTTCACCCGGGGTGAGACCCAGAGCCTGGCCACGGTCACCCTGGGCACCTTTGAGGATGTCCAGCGCCTGGACGGACTGGGCGAAGAGGCCGAGAAAAGGTTCATGCTGCACTATAATTTCCCGCCGTTCTGCGTGGGCGAGGTCTCCTTCATGAGGGCTCCCGGGCGGCGAGAAATCGGTCACGGGGCCCTGGCCGAGAAGGGAATTCTCCCGGCCATACCCGACGAAGAAACTTTCCCATATACTATAAGAATAGTCTCCGACATTCTGGAATCGAACGGCT
>DMVN01000202.1 GCA_003476685.1 Acidobacteriota bacterium
ACCGCCCTGCGGATTGATGTCCGTGGCGACCAGCCCAGCTACATGATGCCGACTTCTTATGCTCCACCCAGAACCTTCGCCCTGACTTTCTACTTGAATTATTAAGGCCGCTTCAGAGAGCAGAATAGAATAAACTGCCAGCAGGCGAGGAGGGGGCAGGAAGCTGCCCCCTCCTTTTTTTATGGTTACTTTTTGTATTTGTCCGAGGCCAGGACTCCAGCGGTCATGAATTCATCCGGAGGCATTTCCTGAATCCAGACCCTGATGGTTTCCAGAGGGGCCTGGAGGGATTCATGGACGGCCCTGGTTACGGCTTCCAGCAGGGCCTTTTTCTGTTCCTTGGTCCGGCCTTCCAGCAGGTGTATTTCCACCAGCGGCATTCTGACCTCCTGTTAACTTAAATAATATTTTAGCCTCTAAGCTTCCGGCCATCGTCTGGTTACAGAAGCCTGCAATTTAAATCGCTGGTATTCACCCGGTTTTCAATTCTCCCAGCAACTCCAGGAGCTCGCTCAGGATCATGGCCGTGGCTCCCCAGATTTTGTGCTCTTCATATTGATAGAATGGAACCAGGACCTGGCGGCCGCGCAGGAACCAGGTCTCGCTCCTGATGTTATTATCATCGAGCAGGTGAGTCAGGGGGACTTCTATCACCGCGGCCACCTCGCAGGGACTGGGCTCGAAATTCATTTCTTCCCGGCTTATACCCACTACCGGAAAAACGCAGTAATTACTGGGCTGGACGTATAAAGGGGTTAGCTGGCCGGCTATGGTAATTTTTTCAGTCGGCACTCCGAGTTCTTCCCTGGCTTCTCTCAGGGCAGTCTGTTCGATGGATTCCTGGCCCTGCCGGCCGCCACCGGGAAAAGATATCTGGTTCTGGTGATGGTTGCCCAGCCCGGTGCGATGGATGAATACCAGGTGAGGTTCGCGGCCTTTGGGGTAGATTAGAATAAGGACAGCCGCCTTAAGACAGGTTTCCTGGACTTCCCGGTAAGTAAGGGTAGAGGGAGGAGGCTGCGGACTGAACCGAAGCTGGGCAGCCAGCCCGGGTTTTTCCGCCTGCAGCCGGCCCGGTAGAAATTTTAATATTGAATCAAGGGTCAATTTTTCAGACATCGGCCAACCAGTCTTTTCCCCGCTTATTTCAACCAGTGTAGCATCCGAACCAGTTGCTCTCCGGTACCTATCCGGTAACCTTCAGAGTAGAAGATAATACTGCCGTCAGCCCGGCAGGCCAGAGCCACCGGCAATCCGGCCGGTTCTTTTCCCAGGGCCTGAAGCAACCGCCCACTGATATGACCTTGTATGTCATAGACCAGTCTGGCCGCCAGAGGCAAAGCTTTATACCGGGCCGGTTCAAAGCCGGCTGGCAGGCTATCTCTGGCTACGGCCACCACCAGGCCCGGCCAGTCGGCCAGCTGGTCCGACAGAGCCAGGATTTCTCCCATCAGGTGCTGGCTGGGTTCGCGGTCGGGCTCGATAAGTAACAGAATAAAACTTCTGTTGGCGGTTAGAGTGGACAGTTTGAGACCTGACTGGGATTTCAAATCGTAGACCTCGGCTTCAGGCAGGAATTGCCCGAGAACTTCCGGTTCCTGCAGGCTGGTTCTCAAAGTGAAACTGACTTCTCTGGCTTTTCCCGGCACTACCCGGAAAAATTTAAGCCGGCAGAGAACGCTGCCGTCCGGCTGGCGGTTGCCGCTGATTAGCAGGTAATGACCGGGGTCAACCCGGAGCTCGCAGGGAAAAGAATTCAGAGCTGGTTCATTTTCGTAGTCAAGAGTATGGTATTTGCCCTGGCTGAAACGGGCCAGGGTAAAATGGCTGTAGTATGAAGGCCGGGGCAAGCCAGCCACTGGCTCGTATTTCAGGCTGAGCCTGGATTTGGCCGGAGATTCCGGTCGGTCGCTTTCCTGGCCAAAGTAAACCTCTTTCCACTGTCCATCACTCAGATAACAGGCGCGGCCAGTAGCCCGGTCAATCCTGGCCGGAATCCCCAGGCTGCGGGCGATGGCCACGAAAAGTATTTTCATGGAATAAACATCAGCCCGGCCGAGCTGCAGCAAGCCCTGGGGCAGCAGCGGGACCTGGTAATAATTGCTATCATCAAGCTGAATATGAGACTGAATCCAGCTGGCGATTTTTTCTGGATTTTTCTTAAATTCTTCTTTCTCCAGTTGGCTGAATTTCTCTTTGATGTAATTTCGCCAGGGGCTGAGGAGTTCCCGCCCGACCCGGGGGGAGAGGACATAGTTGAGGTAGGTGGACTCATCAAGTTTTTCATCCCTGGCCGGGGTCTCTCGCAGATGATGAAGCAGGACTTCAGCCGGGGTGTCGCGCAGATCCTTGGCCGTGACAGCGGCCAGCAAACCGAGGCCGCGGGAGAATTCTTCCGGTTTTAGCTGGTACAGAAACTCGATAATCTCTGGCCAGTTGCCGCGGCTGGCTTCCAGGTACTTCCAGGTGAGGTCCTCGGGCAGGCCTTTTTCCCTGGCGAAAATGGTGGCGATGTCTTTATTTATGAACGTTGATTCATATGTGGCCCTGATGCAATCTTCCAGCTTCAGCCGGCGGTTGTTTTCTTCAACTCCAGCCGGGTCGGCTGATTCCACCGCTCGGGCCACGGGCGGAATTATATCCAGGTCAACCTGGCGCTCGGAAAAATCGGGCTCGGTCAGGGTCAGAACCAGGCGGTCAGTGGCTCCGGCCGTCACTTTTTGCCAGGCCATAAGGTTATCTTTATAGGCCAGAATCAGCAGGTCACCCAGCCCGGTGATGACTGAAGCCTGACCCCGTTCATCGCTGACCTGACTGACAACCGGGTAGAATTCAGCGTAATTATAAAGGCAAAACTCCACGCTGGCTCCCGGAACCACTTCACCGCGGGTGTTCCTGACTTCGACCGTCAGCCGGGTGGTCGGGGCATACAGCGGCAGCTGGTTAATTCTGGTGTAGAGGTCAGTCTTTTGCAGTATTTCTTCCGGTCCGCGGTACTGGCCAAAGACAGTGGTGTGCACCATCATGGCTCTCTTGGCCGGCCCGGTAAACCAGCCCCGGTTGAGCTCGGGTTCGGGCTCACAGGCTCCGAGGTAATACCAGCGACCATTGACCCAGACTTCGACCCAGGCATGATTGTCGTCAGTATGAGCCCAGCGCGGGGTGTA
>DMVN01000092.1 GCA_003476685.1 Acidobacteriota bacterium
AACCCGCACCAGGTAATCTTAAGGACCCTGCTCAAAGAAGGCTGCTGGATTGATGCTGTCTCGCCGGCAGAAGTAGAGGCCGCGCTTAAGGCCGGCTTTCCAGAAGGAAAAATTATGTTTACCGGNNATAGACGCTTATGAGCAGATAGAGATTCTGGAGGCTGCCCGAAAGCGCCTGCGGATAAAAAGACCGGTTCGGGCCTCGCTTCGCTGGAACCCGGGTCTCGGCCGTGGCTTTTGCAGTAAAACCACTACCGCTGGAGAACGGAGCTCCGATGGCACACCGATCAAGTTCGGGGTAGAAGATTCCAGGGTTATTGAGACCTTCAAGAGACTGAAGCAGTTTGGCTTTCAACCGGTCGGCCTGCACCAGCACCTGGGCTCAGGCTGGACGGAAGAAGATTTTCCGGTGGCCATCAAGGCGGTTGACCGGATGATAAAAAAAGCGCGGGAACTGAAAAAGGCCGGGTTTAATTTAGAATTTTTAGACTTTGGCGGTGGCTTCGGCCCTAAATACAGAGCTGACCAGAGACCTTTCCCGCTGGCAGAATATGCAGCCTACATCCTGGATAGAGTAGAAGGAGCAAAACTCGGACTTAAAGCCATTACTGTCGAACCTGGTAAGTACCTGGTGGCTAACGCCGGCGTTTTGCTGGTAGCTGTGGCCTACGTTAAGAAAAGCTATGGAAATTTATTCGCCTGCGTTAATGCCGGGACTTACAACACTGTGCCCCGGCCAGCCATCTATGAAGAAGCCTACCACGAAATTGTCAACGCCAGCTGTGTTCAAAGCAGAAAAAAGGTCAAAATCACGGTCGCCGGTCATCTGTGTGAAACAGGCGATGTCTTTGGCACGGAGAGGCTCATGCCTTTGCCGGAGCGGGGCCAGATCCTGGCGGTGCTGATGGCTGGCGCCTACTGCCGCAGCATGGCCTCCAACTTTAACCTGCGCCCATTTCCCGGGGAAATCCTGATTTGAGCCTGGAATAAAATTTCGTTACGACTCGGTATTAGACCACATCCCTTGAGGCTGAAATTATTAAATTGACATCTGTCTGCCGCTAATATACCTTATGCTTGCCATATAAGAGCGACAAATAAAACCTTGCACCCGACATTTAATTCCGCTAACCGAGCAGCATTCGCTGATGGCCCGCTCTTATGTTAATAAATCAGAGGAGAGTCTCAATGTTAGAAAAAATATCACCCTCAACCAGGGCAGCAGGATTCTGGTCGGCAGTCCTGGCCACTATCTTCAGCCTGGTCTATGTTTTAGGACAGCTGGCAGAATGGCTGGGGTGGTTGGGTTCTAAGGGTGGTCCTGAAAGTCTCAGTACGCCACTCGGAATAGTTGTCCTTTTAACACCTTCTCTGTTCCTCGGCTTGGCCTTCCTGGTTCTGGTAATCAGTGTTGACCGGCTGGCCCCGCCAGACAGAAAAGTTTGGAGCCGGGCAGCCGTGGCTTTGGCCACGATTTATACGGCTCTTATCAGCATCAACTATTATGTGCAGTTAACCTGGGTGGGACCCCGGCTGGCCGAAGGCCGGACCGCAGGACTGGAACCGTTTGTTTTTGTTCCTTTTGATTCATTTCTGTACGCGGTTGACATTCTTGGCTACAGCTTTATGAGCCTGGCCACGTTGTTTTTAGCCTTTGTTTTTACCGGTAAAGGAGTGGAGAGAGCAGCCAGGTGGTTTCTTTTAGCGAACGGGCTTTTGCTTCCCTTTATAGCCTTGCAGATGTACTGGCACTGGATGATCTGGGTGGCCAGTTTATGGGCCATTACCTTTCCCGGCTCGAGCTGGACACTGGCCATTATCTTCAAGCGGGCCCCAACCCCTTTGACTGATTGAGTTGATAACCAGATTAATCAAATCACATAGAACAATAGAATAAAAGATATGACTATAGAGGCAGTAGGATATGATTTACTCTGGTTGACGTCAGCCATGCTATCTATTCGAATATGCCTCAGCTAAGCCGATTTTAGCGAGTTAAATAAGGCCTTAGAACTGATTTTGAGGGGTGTAAAAAATCATAAAGGGAAATATGATCAGTCAGTAATCAGTCTATTATCTTTAGCTAAAACTGTTTTTTGACACCCCTAAAAATGCTTTTAAGGCTGATTTTTCGGATTAAATTATGAGCTAACTTCAAGAAACTAATATATTTACCATGGTCCGACCCCACTTAAACCACTTAAAAGGTCCGCAGGAAGGTGCAGTTCAGGAGGCGGGGATGGCCGTCAGTCTGAAGGCGGACTTCTGCCCGAAGGAAACACACTGGCGGTGAGCCAAAAGCCAGGGCCTTCCTCTGCCCCACTCCCTCCACCAGCCCGGTCTCGTCCTCAAAAAGGTAAAAATAAGTGAGCCCTTTTGCCGTTCTTATCTCCCGGGCGTCAACAATCCGCACCGCCAGTTCCACCATCTGCCCGGCTAAGTCCCGGAGCTGCGCCACCCGCAGCGGTGGCCGCCTTCCATCCAAAAAATCCAGCGGGTCGCCCGACGGCAGAAAGCCCAGTTTCTCCAGCTGAAGCTTTTTCTTCTCTTCATCACCGATATCAGCCACCTGAAGCTCTCCGACTCCCTGAAAATAGCGCAAAACCTGCTGGCTGCGGTTGGGCTCAAGTGAATCCAGCGCGCCAGCCTGAATCAGGGTCAGCAAGTCGCTCTGGCCCGGTTTGACCCGGCTTAAAAAATCTTCCATCGAAAGATAAGGCCCATCCTTTTCCCGCTCGCCTATGATCCTTTCCACCGTTTTTAAGGTGAGATTTTTAATCAAGCCCAGTCCCACCCTGATGGCCCGGCCTTCCACCCTGAAACCTTCCACCTTAAAATTATACCCGCTGCGGTTAACATCCGGGCCGAGGATGGCCAGGCCTAACCTCTTGGCTTCTTCCACATACTCCGGAAGCTGGTAATAGCCACCGCCAGCATTGAGCACTGCCGTCATGTAGACCAGCGGATGATGAGCCTTTAAGTAAACCGCCTCATAAGCCATCAGAGCATACGAGGCGCTGTGAGCCCGGTTGAAGGAATAGGAAGAAAATTTTTCCATCTTCTGCCAGAGGGCTTCAATTTCTGAAGACGAATAACCGCGGCTTAAAGCCTGCTGGAAAAATTTCTGGCGAAGCTTCTCTTCCACCCGGCGCTTCTTGAGCTGCCGGCGCAGAAGTTCACCCTCTTCCGGCGGAAAACCGGCCACTCTTTCGGCTACCTGCATCACCTGCTCTTCATAGAACATCAGGCCGCCAGTTTCCGGCAGAACCTTAGCCAGCAGCGGGTCTTCTGCCACTGCTTTTCCTTCCCGCCTTCTGAGGAAAGCCTCCTTCATCCCGCTTTCGGTCGGACCGGGTCTGATGAGGGCCAAGGCGTGGATTAAATCCGAAAGGTTCTCTGGTTTCATCCGGCGCAGCAGGTTCATCATCGCCGGGCTTTCCACCTGAAAGCAGCCGATGGTCCGGGCTTCCCGCAGAAGGGCGTAAGCCTGGCGGTCGTTCGGCGGGAGGTGGTCAAGTTTCAGAGCTTTCCTGGTTTCTGAAATGGCAGCTAACCCGCGGGTAGAAAGCAGGTCAAGTTTAATGAGCTTGAGCTCTTCCACTGTGTCGCGGTCATAATGACACATCAGCAGGCCCTTGGCTGATTCTTCAAGCGGCAGGAAGCGCTCCACCGGCGCCGGAGTTAAAATCACACCGCCCACGTGAAGGGAAATTTCAGCAAAGACACCAGAAAGCTCGGAGGCCAGCTTCCAGATTTCAAGGTAGCCAGCCTGAGGCGGCATCTGCCGCAGGTAATCCGGCTCAACAAACATCGGCACTTTCTTGCTCATAGCTCTGGCTTCTTCCGGCGAAACCCCGAAAGCCCGAGCGGTTTCGTACAGAGCCGAGCGGGCCCGGTAATTTTTCAGGCTGCAGACATAAGCCGCGCCGGTTTTCCCCGCGCCATAACGTTTGAGCACATACTCCAGCACTTCAT
>DMVN01000135.1 GCA_003476685.1 Acidobacteriota bacterium
CTTCTTTCTGCCAGTCCCAGGGGTTCTGAGCCGCTCCCTGGACGCTGCGGTAGCCGATTTCGGTAATCAGGACCGGCTTGCCCCATCTGTCCGAGAGGTCTTTAATACGGTTCAGCAGCCGGCTCCATCCATAACAGAGGTCGGACACCGAAGGGTTAGTTTTGGAAGTGAGGGTCGGGTAGAGGTCCTGGCCGATTAAATCCAGGGCATCCCAGAAAGTTACGGCTTCGGGCTTGCTTTCCACCTGGTCATCGGCATAGACCAGAGTCCCGGGAAAAACCTGGCGGATGGCGGCGATTATCTGGCGCCAGTCCTGAGCCCGGGCTACCGTCCCGTCCAGCTCGCAGCCGACAGAGAACTGCTCGGCCCCGGTTTCGGCCGCTATCTGGGCATAGTGAAGAATGAACTGGCGGTAAGAGCTGAACCATTGGGTCCAGGCCGCTTCGTTGAAATACAGGCCAATCTGTCCGCGCCAGTGGTTAGGGTCGTTCAGCAGGTCGACGTGGGGCTTAAGCATAACCTTGAGGCCGAGCTGGTGGGCGTAATCAATCATGTGTCTGACCGAATCATCGCTGGGCGTATAGGCGCTGTTATAATCAATGACCGTGGAATAAACATTCTCCTGATAGGCAGTCACCAGGAGACTTACCCACTGGGCATTGGTTTTTTTTAAGTTCTGGAGCGAAGTTTCAGCTCGCCAGCCAACATAAGCATCCCGGCTGTATCCGGTAAAGGACACGCCTTTCTGAAATTGTCGGAGGCTGCTACTCTGTTTCAGCCCGGTTAAACCTGAGAATAAAACCAGGCCGGCCACCAGGACCACGACCAAGCCCCAAGATAACGACGGCTGCCTGTTTTTCATGATCACCCCTGGCTATGTTAACAAATCAGCCGTCCCGAAGCAAAGTATGACAGACTGCGGGCTAAATTTGACTTTAATCACCCCGGGTGTTAACTTATAAGCAGGATAAGAAGGAGCGCGTCATGAAAAAATCAATCCCATTTTTGCTGGTACTGGTTTTTGTTTTTTCGGCCGCCTGCGGTGTAGGCATGCTTCCTTCCAAGGATTCCTGGTACGCCAAGCATTATTTCATAATGCATGATTTTGAAAGAGAAGCTTACAAGAAGCTGACCGACGCCGGACGCCTGCAGTTCCAGACTCTTTTCTGGGAAGCCCGTCAGCCCGTAGCTAAAGAGAATTTTGACACCAGGATTGCTTACATAGAAAGGGTTTTCAAAACCGAGAACAGGTCTCAGCCCTGGAATACCGACCGGGCCAGGGTCTACCTTCTCAACGGCTCACCGGCCTCTATTGATTACCGCCAGAACACCGACTGGGTGACCAATACCGTGAATCAGCCGGGAAGGTCCGGAACCCAGCAAATCTCTGACCGGAGCAACGAGGACATTCAGGCTAATACCGCCGAAATCTGGGTTTACCCTTACGATAAGTATTTCGTCTACTATATTTTCACTTTCTCGCCACCGAATACCTGGAAATTGAACCCCTCCACCTACCAGAATAACCAGTATCTTCAGGCTCTGGAGAATCTGAATAAAGACCTGACTTATGGCATTGTGGATGAGGCAGCCTACAAGGCCAAACTGGAAGCTTTACCCCATAAATAAGAAAAGCAGCGCTACGGGGATTCGAACCCCGGTTTGATGGCTGAGAACCACCCGTCCTAGGCCTCTAGACGATAGCGCCGCAAGGCTAAAAAAATACCAAATTCTACCCGGACTGTCAATCAGGCGAGGGAGCGATTGAACGGGAGCGGGGGAACCGACGGGACTGGTTCCCGGGTCTGGGGCAGGCAGCAGCCCGTGAGCCTAACACCAAGACATGTCCATCGATCAAACTTTCCAATTATTCTTATTAAAGCAGACAAATTCTAAAAATCACCTCATAAAAAGCTAATTCAGCCCTTCTTTCAAATAGGTATGCCCTTAAAAGCTACGCTTACCGAAAAGCCTTTGAAAAAACTTCTGACCGAAGTTTCTTTCTGCAGGCCTTTCTGCCCTCTTGCCCCCTCTTTCTCGGGGGCTCATGGGGTGATGCTAAAGCCCCAGTAGCGGAGGGGGACCCGCTCTCCGGAGCGGGGGAACCGACGGGACTGATTCCCGGGTCTGGGGCAGGCAGCATCCCGTGAGCCCCATAATTTATCGCCTACCTGTTCGCAACATGCCCACATAGAAAGACCCTTTTCTAAAAAACATACAAATATTCCTTTTCACTGATAGGAGTACCTTAAAATACAAAATTGCCGAAAAGATTTTTCTTCTGACTCAGGTTTCTTCCTGCAGGCCGACCTGACCCCTTCCCCCTCTTTCCAGGGGACTCATGGGGTGATGCTAAAGCCCCAGTAGCGGAGGGGGACCCACTCTCCGGAGTGGGGGAACCGACGGGACTGGTTCCCGGGTCTGGGGCTGGCAGCACCCCGTGAGCCCCATCCCACGCCCCCTATTTTTAGCCCCTCCTGGCCTGCAACAGCTTGGCCTGGATTTCACCCCCATTGAGCCGGTAGAGCATCGGCAACGGCCGGTCCAGGTCCTCGCTGTATTCTGGCAGGTTTTCCCAGCGATAATTCAGGACACAGGCATAATCGGAGAAATACTGCCAGCGCCGTCGGTTGAGCCCGGTGACCAGGTGGAAATGGTTGGCCGGCATCCCCATCTTGACCAGACTGGCCGGCAGCCGGTCATAGGTGACAAAGGTATGAGGCCAGGAATAGTCAGAGGCCCGGCAGACTTCCTCGGCCAGAAGCGGCGGCAGGGAGATGCTTTCGGCTTCACCCTGGACCATGGTGAACAGGCCGCTCAGGTCGGAATAGGCCAGCCGCCCGGCCAACCCCTTGATACCGGCCGGTGAGAGATAGCTCACCGAAAATCCCAGGCCCGGAAAATAGTACTCAATGGCTTTGAACAGAAATGCTTCCGTGGCATAATCGAGCGAGGCCGAACCGGAATTGTTGCCGTCAACGAATCCTTTTTCCAGCCAGGAGGAGCCCTCAAAAGGTTTCAGGTCAACCTTAAGCTCGGCCGCCTTCTTCCGGATTTCCCAGGGTTCGTAGACCTTGCGGAAATCCATGAACAGCGTCGGCTGCCCGCCGCTGAGATAGCAGTAGCAGATCATGGTCAGCAGGGCCTGGATATCATTCTCGGTGGCAAAGGGTATGACCGGTTTTTTCCCGGTATGGTCTTCGGTAGAGTTGAACAGGCTCTCGGCGATGTCGGCCGTAGAAAGCGGCAGCCCGCGCCGGTCGGAACCCCAGGCCAGCTGGCTGGTCCAGCCCCCGCCGATGGCGTTAACGTCTTTCAGGTAGTTTCTGATGATCAGGTAGAGAGCCAGGCCCTCGTCCAGCTTCTTTTTATCATCTGCCGAAAGAGCCGGCGGCTGAACCCGGTCCAGTCCGGTCAGCACGGCTTTTTTCGATTTGATGATTTCCTCGGTGTTGGTGTAAATCCTGTTGCGAAACTTGACGTTGACCACCCAGTCCCTCAGGGCCTTGAGTTCTTCGGGGTCATAGCCGCCCTTTTTCTGGAGCATGTCGGCAAACAGCTTCATCGATTCCCGGGTTGATTCCAGACCGAAAAATCTCCTGGCCGCATGAACCTGGTTCAGGGCGGTTTCCATCTGCATGGAGTCAGTGTCAATGGCCACGTACCTTTTTCCCCGCAGTGCCACCCGGGTCAGCATGGCATAGCCCAGGTCAACAATCTGCTCGGCCGTTTTCCCGTCAAATTCAGGTTCCAGGCCGGTTTCAGGCATGTTGCCGATTATCATCTGGCACAGCCGGCCGGTCTGGGCATAGGCCCCGACCAGGGCATCTATTCCGACCAC
>DMVN01000149.1 GCA_003476685.1 Acidobacteriota bacterium
CTGGTTCTGCAGGCCATCGTTCTTGTAGAAGAAATAATACTCACCGGCCCGGATGGGCTGACCCATCCTCGGATAGTTATAGATATCTTTAAGACGCTGGCGGATTTTTTCCCGGTAAGGAATTTTCTCCAGGTAGGCGAAGGTCACCTTGTTCTGTTCTTCCACCCACTTTTTGGTCTCTTCGGAGTTGTCATCCTCCAGCCAGCGGTAGGGGTCGGCCACCCTGGTGCCGAAATAATCATCCACCTGTTCCACTTTTTTAGTCAGGGGATAAGTAATTTTTTCTTCGGCTTTCCGGCAGGCGGCGACCGCAATAATTAATACAAGAACACAGATAAAGGCCATCATGCTCATCATTTTGGTTCTTCTCATCCAGAGCCTCCAGTCAGTGTATTTTAAGCTTACTAATTAATAACACAAATAGTTCCATCGCGCCAGATTAATTTCACCGGAAAAAATTGCGGATAAATCTGGCCTGTGGTATTTTATGCCATCTGAAGGAGGTGGCCATGCTGTCAACCATCTTCGGCCTGTTCCTCATGCCGGCCATGATAATAATCCTGGCTCTGTTTCTGGCCCTGAGAAAAGGAGGCCAGAGATGAATACCTTCGGTCTTCATACCAATCCCTGGGCCCTGGCGGCCTTTATCCTGTACGTGGTAATGATGATTTCGGTGGGCATTATCACGGCCCGATTCTCTTCCCGTGGCATCGGGGAATTTTTCCTGGGCGGCAGGAAGATGAAGTCATTCGTAGTGGCGCTGGCGGCCGTGACTTCAGGCCGCTCGGCCTGGCTGCTGATCGGGGTTTCAGGTATGGCCTTCACCCGCGGGGTTTCGGCCGTCTGGGCGGTCGTCGGTTACATCGTAGTGGAACTCTTCATGTTCATCTTTCCCGGTAAAAGGTTGCGTTATTTCACCGGGAAGATGGGCGATATCACCATCCCCGATTACCTGGAATCCAGGTTTGAAGACCGGCGGCACTGGCTAAGGCTGTTTGCCCTGATTCCGATTTTGATTTTCATGACCGCCTACGTGGCCGCCCAGTTCAACGCCGGCGGCAAGTCCCTGGCGGCCAGTTTTAATATGACCCCGCTCCAGGGAATTCTGATAACCGCGGCCATCGTCATTTTTTATACCGTTCTCGGCGGCTTCATGGCCGTCTGCTGGACTGACACTCTCCAGGCCCTATTCATGATTTTCGCCCTGATGATACTGCCGTTTATAGCCATCATTCATTTCGGCGGGCTGGGCCGGTTGTTCTCCGTGCTTCAAGATGTTTCCCCAGGTTATCTGGACACCTTCGCCATCAGTTTCGGAGCCTGGCTGGGGTTTGTGGGCATCGGCTTCGGCTCTCCCGGGAATCCCCACATCTTAAATAAATACATGAGCATCGAAGAACCGGAAAAATTGAACCAGACCGGATTAATCGGCACCCTCTGGAATGTGCTGATGGCCTGGGGGGCGATTTTTATTGGCCTGGCCGGCCGGGCTCTTTACCAGGACGTGGCCAATCTTCCCGGTAAGGACCCAGAAAATGTCTATCCTCTGCTCGGTTCCCAGCACCTTCACCCTTTCCTGTTCGGCCTGACCATAGCAGCCATCTTCGCGGCCATCATGTCGACCGCTTCTTCCCAGCTGCTGGTAGCTTCATCGGCCGTCGTCCGCGACGCCTACCAGAAAATAATCGCCGGGCACAAGCAGATTCCCGAAAAAAGGCTGGTGTTAATCAGCCGGGTTTTCACCCTGGTGGTGGCCCTGGTGGCGCTGCTCTTTGCCGCCTACGCCAACAAGCTGGTCTTCTACCTGGTGCTTTTCGCCTGGGGCGGGCTGGGGGCAGCCTTCGGCCCGGCCATTCTGCTTTCCCTTTACTGGAAAAAAATAACCAGGGCCGGAGTCATCGCCGGAATACTGGTGGGTTCTCTCACTGAAATTATCTGGTACCTGGTTCCCTCGCTTAAGGCGCTGGTAGCAGAGTGGGTGCCGGCTTTTATCCTGTCCTTCCTGGCGGTGGTCCTGGTCAGCCTGAACACCAGGCCGCCCGACCGGGTGGAAGAATACATGCAATACATGAAAGGGCGCTACTGAGCCCGGAACTATTTTCAACGAATGTTCTTTTTTATCGGCGGCATCACACCTAAAATAAAAAAACTGGAAGAAACGCCGGCAGTCTGCCCGCAGTGCGGATTGAATACCTTTTATAGAGTTAGAATTGACCACTATCTCCATCTGTTTTTTATCCCCATTTGTCCCGTCAAAAAGGGGCGCCCCGGGCACCTCTGTGAGAACTGCGGGCTGGAAATTCCGGCCGCGGGTTTAGGTTACTGGCCGCCAGCGGGCGGAGAATTTCCCGGAAACAAGAGACTTCGCTGTCCGGGCTGCGGCCGCCAGCTGGAGTCCGGTTTTCGTTTCTGTCCCTACTGTGGTAAAGCTTTAAACTAAAAACCAATTCTGGTAATATCAACAACAACCGTTAGCCGGTGGAAAGATGCTCAGAAAAATCGCCGTAATAACCAGAGATTGTGCCGGGATTAACGCCGCCCTGCGTTCCCTGGTCAGGACCGCAGCCGGACACCATCTCCAAGTCCTGGGCGTTCTCAGGGGATACGATGGCCTGATTGACGGCCAGCTGCTGGCCCTCGACCGACGGTCGGTCTCGGGTATCATCAACCTGGGCGGCACCATCCTGAAATCAGCCCGTTCCGATAGATTCCTGACCGAAGCCGGCCAGCTCCAGGCTCTGAGAACCATTGAGGAACGGCAGATTGATGGCCTGGTTATAATCGGGGGTAATGGTTCACTCAGCGGCGCCCATCTTCTGGCCAGCAAATACGGGGTCAGGGTTATGGGCATCCCGGCCACCATTGATAACGACGTCAACGGGGTGGATTTCTGTCTGGGAGCGGACACCGCCGTTAACGTGGCTCTCGACGCCCTGGATAAAATCCGGGACACAGCCACCAGCCTGGAAAGGATTTTTGTGGTCGAAGTCATGGGCCGCGACTGCGGTTACCTGGCGATGAAAGTGGCCCTGGCCGGGGGCTGTGAAGAGGTGCTGTTGCCCGAGCAGGATTTTTCTCTCGAAGACATCTGCCACGAGATCCGGGTCGGGAATGCGCGAGGTAAAGTCAGCTGGATAGTGGTCGTGGCCGAGGGGCGGGCCAGGGCAGCTGAGGTGGCCTCGGCCATTACCGGAATGACCGGCCTGGAGACCAGGATAGCGGTCCTGGGCCACATTCAGCGGGGTGGCCGGCCGACCGCTTTCGACCGCATTCTGGCCGCCAAGCTGGGTCAGGCGGCCGTTGAAGCCCTCCTTGCCGGTGAAACCGACAAATGCGTCTCCCTCAAAGATGATAAAACAGAACTGGTGCCTCTGGAAATTGCCGTGCAACCGAAGAAATTGCAGTTTGAATCGGAGTACCGGCTGCTCAAGCTTTTATCCTGAGACGAAATATTAACAAAGAGAGAGTCAAGAGCATGGACTTCCTGGCAGTCGGGCTCGACCTCGGCCTCCAATCCATAAAACTGGCAGTTCTCGAACCGGACCGGCAACTCAGGCTGAGAGACAGCGAACCGGTCCGAGGAAAATTTCCCACCGCCCTCAAAGCCATTATCAGACGGAACCTGACTCTGCTCGCAGGGCCGGACCTCTTAATCGCGGTAACCGGAGCGGGCCAGAACAGCCTGGTTTTTCCCGAAACTGTCTTCAAAGTCAACGAGATTTCGTCCCTGGCCGCCGGAACGGGTCTGGTTTTTCCGACGGCCAGGTCGGTTTTCGATATCGGAGCTGAAAGCGCCCGTTGGGTGGAACTCAAGGCCGCCAGCAGCGGGGAATTTTTCCCCGAAGTTATCGACTTTGCCCTGAACGAAAGATGCGCGGCCGGGACGGGACTGTTCCTTGAACAGCAGGCCTACCGCCTGCGCCTGACGGTAGAAGAGTTTTCGGCCCTGGCCGCCCGGGCAAAAAAAGGCGCGGCCATAGCCGGCCGCTGCAGTGTTTTTGCCAAATCGGACATGATCCACCTGCAGCAGAAAGGCACCCCGGCTGAAGAAATCGCCTACGGAGTCTGCCTGGCTCTGGTCAGGTCGGTAACCTCTTCCCTGCTCAAGGGAAAGCAAACTTCCTGGCCTCTGATTCTGGCCGGCAATATTATTAAAAACGCCGGTGTGGTCAGGGCTTTCCATGAAGTGCTATCAGCCAGACCGGGAGAGATTCTTCAGTCTGAATTATCGCCCTATCTTCCAGCCATCGGGGCCGCCGGACTGGCCCTCAGCCAGCGCCAGGAACTTCAAGCCACGGCCCTGGAGAAATTCCTGTCCGGAACCCTCCAGGCTGCCAGTCCCCGGTTTTCCAGCCTGAAGCCGCTGGGAGAGCTCCGCCCTTCTTCGCCTTCGGAACCGACGGCCGAGATAAACTATCCAGCCCGCGGTTATCTGGGAATTGATATAGGTTCAGTCAGCACCAACCTGGTTCTGATAGACGACCAGTTCAAAGTCCTGAGCGGAGTCTACCTGCCAACCAGGGGCCGGCCGCTGGAAGTGCTGCGGGAAGGCCTGCTGGAGCTCTTCTCCAGGTTCCCGGCCGGGCTGGAAATCCTGGGCCTCGGCACCACCGGCAGCGGCCGCTACCTGGCCGGCCGTCTGTTAAGAGCCGACATTATCAAAAACGAAATCACCAGCCAGATGCGCAGTGCCTGCCATTATTTTCCGGAAGTTGATACGATTTTCGAAATTGGCGGGCAGGATTCCAAGTTCATTCAAGTGGAAAAAGGGCGGGTGGTGGATTTCAACCTGAACAAGATCTGCGCCGCCGGGACCGGCTCCTTCCTGGAAGAACAGGCCGCTCAGATGGGTTTCCGGGTGGAAACGGATTTCGCCGTCCTGGCTTCGGCTTCCCGGCAACCCTGCGACCTGGGCAGCCGCTGCACGGTTTTCATGGAGTCGGAACTCCTCAACGAGGCCTCCCGGGGGCAGCCCCTACCGGACCTGGTGGCCGGGCTGGCCTATTCCATCGCCCGGAATTACCTGGAAAAAGTAGTGGAAAGAAGACCCGTGGGTCAGCACATTGTTTTCCAGGGCGGGGTGGCCTCTAATCAGGCTGTGGTCCGGGCTTTTTCCCTGCTCCTGGGAAAAGAGGTCAGGGTTCATCCTTACCACCGGATTTCAGGTGCCATCGGGGTGGCCCTCGAAGCCCGGGAAGCTGTCAGGAAAGCCGGGAAGAAATCACCGGGCTTGGCCGAAATCCGGGAGAAATTATTCCAGTCCTTCCGGCTGACTGATTTTGAGTGCCGTCATTGTCCAAACCGCTGCCAGGTAATCGCAGTTGAATCAGGCAAAGAACGGGTTTATTTTGGTGACATCTGCGAGCGCTACACCGCTGCTTCCCGCCTGGACCCGGCCGCTGATGATTTTCACAACCCGCTGGCTTTCAGGAAAAAATTGCTGGAAAGCTTAATTTCAGCCCAGACCGCTACCGGCCCCACGGTCGGGTTGCCGACGGCCTCGGTTTTTCAGGAATTCCTTCCTTTCTGGATGATTTTCTTTTCCCGGCTCGGCTACCGGGTAAAAATCTCTCCTGAAACTAACCTGGAAATCATGGAGGCCGGCATCAAACTGCAGCCGGCCGAAACCTGCCTGCCGGTAAAAATTGCCCTCGGACACCTCAAGCTCCTGCAGGACGACCCCGAAGTTGACCTGGTTTTCCTGCCCAGTCTGGTGGACGAACATAGGATCAAAAACGATTCCTTCTATTTCTGCAATTACACCGAAAATCTGCCTCACAA
>DMVN01000093.1 GCA_003476685.1 Acidobacteriota bacterium
CCAGCAGGCTGACTCCGGCCCGGGCGGCGTTAATGATGGCATTCTGTTCGGCATGGACCGAGCGGCAGAGCTCGTAACGCTGGCCGTGGGGGATGTTCAACCTATCCCGCAGGCAAAAACCGTGCTCCAGGCTGTCCCGGGTTTTACGGGGAGCGCCGACGTAACCGGTGGAGATAATCTGGTCGTCCCGGACGATGATGGCCCCGATTGACCTGCGGAAGCAGGTGCTGCGGCGAGAAACCTCCCTGGCTATTCCCAGGTAATATTCGTCCTTGGAAATTCTGGCGGCCGGCAGTCGGGTGGCCGGGGCCGGCTGCGGGGCGGGCTTTTTGGTCCGGGTCTGACTTTTTCTTTTCATCCCAGTTCCTCCAGTTTTTCCCAGAGCTCGGCCAGCGAACCATCGTTGATGATGGTCAGGTCGGCCAGCTGGAGACAGGCTTCCAGCTGCTGGCCGGTGTCGTCGCGGCCTTTCTCCTGCTCTTCCTTCAGCTGGAATTCTTCCAGGGTAGTGGCCGATTCGTTGCGGCCTCTTTTCCTTGTCCGCTCAAAGCGGATTTCAACCGGGGCGTCCACCGCCAGCAGGATGAAGTCGCCCAGGCTTCTCAGGTAGGCGATTTCCCTGGTGTTGCGGATGCTGTCAATCACTGTCGGTCCCTTGATTTTTTCCGCTGCCCGCCGGGCCAGGATGTCCGGGCCGAATTTTTCACGGAGCTCATTGCCGCAGGTAATGAGGTTGTCGCGGCTGGGTTCAAGGCCCCGGGCTTGCAGCTCCTCTCTTATGACGTCCGACAGCGAAACATAGCCGTAACCTTTTCGCCTGAAATAATTGGCCACCTCGCCCTTGCCGGCGCCGTTGGTCCCGGTCAGGCCGATGAGCCGGTAAGCGGTCAGTTTCTTTTTCTTTTCCATTTATCCGGAATAAACTCTGAAAATAAGAATATATCCCAATCCGTAGAAAATTCAAAGGGGAGTTTACCCGGCCAGGTTGTCCGGTCCGGCCGTTTCTTCCTGTTCTTTCTTCCTTCTTCTTTCTTTATTCTTCCCGACGACCATGGCGATCAGGATACTGATTCCGTAAAGGGCGATCATGGGCACGGCCACGATGCTCTGGGTAATCATGTCCGGCGTCGGGGTGATGACCGCGGCAATGACGAAGGCGGCCAGGACCGCATATTGAAAATTCTTGACCATCCAGCGAGAGGTTATCAGGCCAATTTTTGATAGAAAATAGACCAGGGTGGGCAGTTCAAAAACCAGGGCGATGCCCAGCAGGACCTTGAGAGCGAAGCCGAAATACTGGTCTACGGTAATCACTGGCTGGAAATCCCGCCCCAGTGTCAGGAAGAAGCGGCAGGCCCAGGGGAAGACGATGAAATAACCGAACAGGGCTCCCAGGATAAAGAAAAAACTGGTGAAGAAGACAAACGGTATGACGTATTTTTTTTCTTTCTGGTACAGGCCGGGGGAAACGAACATCCAGAGCTGGTAAAAAACGAAGGGGGAGGTCAGAAACAGGGCGGCCAGAAAAGAGACTTTCAGGTAAAGCATGAAGGGCGCGGTCAGGGTGGTGAAGGCCAGCTTGGTCCCCTCCGGCAGGTACTGGGTGACCGGCCTGGCCAGGATGGCGTAGATCTGGCGGCTGAACATCCAGGAGGGGATGACGGCCACGATGATGGCCACGAACGAATAGAATAATCTTTTGCGGAGGTCCTCGAGATGTTCAAGGAAGGTCATCTCGTCAGGAGACTTTCTGGCCTTCCTCGGGCTCATCGGTTTTCAGGTCCTTTTTGAGGTTGTCCTGGAACTGGTTCAGGTCGTCCTTGAACTCAGTCAGGTTGGATTTAACTTCGTTGATTTCGGATTTGATTTCACTGGCGCTGATCTCTTCTTCCACCTTGCTGCGCAGCTCGTCGGAGGCTTTCTTGAACTCGCGGATAGCCCGGCCGACCGATTTGCCGACCTCGGGCAGCTTTTTCGGTCCGAAAACAAGCAGAGCGATGATGAAGATAACGATTAATTCCGGGACGCCAATCGATCCGAACATTTTTATCTGCCAGTTAAACTATAGCCTTTAATAGGGGGGCAGTCAAGCCAGATTCAGCTTTACTTTATGATAACCCTCTGGTAAGATTTAATGTCTGTAAGTGGAAAATAACCGGAAAAATATGACCCAGACTTCAAAAAAGCTCTCGTTACTGGTAGTTTTATTCCCCCTGCTGTTTCTGGTCTGCCGCTCCTCGGTGGCCGTTGACCCCTGGCAGCAGGGTGTGAACAAGGTCCTCAACCTGACCGGACTCGTCCAGAAGGAATACTTTGAGGAAAAGGATGCCCGGAAGCTGACCTTTGCCGCCATCAAGGGCATGCTCGACACCCTGGACCCCCATTCCTACTTTCTTGACCCGGAAGGTTCCCGCACCTTTACTGAAGATTACACCGGGAAGTATTATGGACTGGGCATTCAGATTCAGAAGCAGGAAGACCGGCTGGTGGTCATCGCCCCGATTGAAGGCACCCCGGCCTGGAGACTGGGCATTCAACCCGGTGATGTCATCACCCACATTGACGGCGAAAGCACCAAGCCTCTGAGCAGCACCGAAGCCATGCTGAAGCTCCGGGGGGAGAAAGGTACCAAAGTTACCATCACCATCCAGAGAGAAGGGCTGGATAAACCCTTCGACCTGACCATCACCCGCGAGGAAATTCCCCTGAAAAGCGTGCCCTACGCCTTCAGGCTCGATGACCAGAAAAAAATCGGCTATATATTTATCCGTAATTTCGGACGTAACACCGTTGATGAGCTGGAAGAAAAGCTGGAAGAGCTCAGTGAGCAGGGCCTGGCCAGTCTGATTCTCGACCTGAGGGGCAATACCGGCGGCCCGGTTTTTCAGGCGGTGGACATGGCCGACCTGTTCTTGCCGCGCGGGACCAAAATTGTCTCGATGAGAGGCCGCAATCCCGCCTACAACCGGGATTTTTACGCCAGCCAGGACAATCAGTATGAGCAACTGCCCCTGGTGATTCTGATCAACCAGGGTACGGCCAGCGCTTCGGAAATCGTAGCCGGGGCCATCATGGACAACGACCGGGGCCTGATCGTGGGCGAGGACTCCTGGGGCAAGGGACTGGTCCAGACCGTCTTTCCCCTGGCCTCGGACATGGCTGTAGCCATCACCACCGCCAAGTACCTGACGCCCAGCGGCCGGGAAATCCAGAGAGACTATTCGCACCTCGAAGATTACATCCTGGCCAAAAGGGCCCCAGACGAGAAACGCGAGGTCAAGTACACGGTCAAGGGCCGGAAGGTGCTGGGGCAGGGCGGGATCACTCCGGATTATGAGGTTAAGACCAGTTATAAACCCCTGACGGTGGAATTCCTCATCCGGGGAGCCTTTTTCAGTTATGGTCGCAAGTTCAGCCAGCACCAGACCCGGCTTTCCCGGACCTATGTTTTTCCCCAGGAAGTTAAGAACGGCACCTCCCCGGCCGGCCGCAAAATTTTTGACGACAAGTTTGAGGTGGGACCGGAAGTGCTCAAGGACTTCCTGGAATTTGTGGAAACCACGGGAATTAAATACGACCTGAGCAAGCTCAGCGAGGCCGAAGCTGAAATCAGGAACGAGCTCAAGCGAGAGATTTTCTCGGCTGTTTTCAGCCTGGAAGAGGGAATCAAAGTTTTCCGCCAGACTGACCCGGTGGTGCTCAAAGCCATTGAGGTGATGCCTGAAGCCGTCAGGTTCGTTAAGAATAACTGACCAGCTGATTTCGGCTTAGCCTTCTGGATAAAAAGCAGCTAAGGAGTTCTCGATGAAACTGGCCATCGCTTCCGACCATGCCGGCTACGATTTAAAAAAAGAGGTTCTGGCCTATCTCCAGACAGCCGGGGTCTCCTTCGTGGATTTTGGTTGCGGACCCGGGGATAGTGTCGATTATGTTGATTACGGGGCCGAGGCCATGCGCCGGGTGGTGAACGGCGAGTTC
>DMVN01000170.1 GCA_003476685.1 Acidobacteriota bacterium
CAGCAAAACATACCCCGTCCCCTGCAGGACAGGATGGAAATAATCCATTTGTCTGGTTATACGGAAGAGGAAAAATTACAGATAGCCATCCGTCATTTAATGCCCAAGCAAATAAAAGAACACGGCCTCAGCAAAGAGATGCTGCAGATCTCTGAAAATACCATCCGGAAAATAATCCGGGAATATACCCGTGAGTCAGGCGTACGTAACCTGGAAAGGCAAATTGCGGCAATCTGCCGTAAGACAGCCAGGCAGGTCGTCACTGACAAGATAAAAAGCATTCACGTAACCATTCTTAACCTGAAACAATTTCTGGGCACGCCTCGTTTTCGCTATGGCGTGGCTGAGCTTGATGATCAGGTTGGAGTAGCGACTGGCTTGGCCTGGACAGAGGTCGGCGGCGATACCCTGGCCATCGAAGTCACTGTTTACAAAGGGACTGGCAAGCTGACTTTAACCGGCAAGCTGGGCGATGTGATGAAGGAATCGGCCCAGGCGGGCTACAGCTACATCCGCAGCCGTGCCGGCGAGTTAAATATTGACGAAGATTCCTACGATAAACAGGACATTCACGTTCATATCCCGGAAGGGGCGATTCCCAAAGACGGCCCTTCCGCCGGCATCACCATGGCCACCTCCATGGTTTCCGCCCTCCTGAAGATCCCGGTGCGTCGCGACATCGCCATGACCGGCGAGATTACCCTGCGCGGCAATGTCCTGCCGGTGGGCGGCATCAAAGAAAAAGTGCTGGCCGCCCAGCGGGCCGGCATCAAGAAGATGATCTTGCCTCTGCCCAACAAGAAAGACCTGGTTGACATCCCGGCCAAAATCCGCCAGGAGATGCAGTTCATTTTTGTCGAGGACATAAAGCAGGTTTTCAGGGAAGCCCTGGCCGGGCCTTTTTCCCGGGTGGTTACAGTAGTGGCAGCCAATCCGAAGCGACGGAAAAATACCGTTAGTAAAACCAGGGAGAGTGCCAGAGTCGGTTCGGCACGGGCCAGAAAACCCCGTTAATATTGATTTTATCTGGCGTCGTTACAACCCTCTTATCCAGGTTGGCGGTTCTGAGCTTGCTGGATAGCTGTTCTGGATCTTGATGATTCGGCGATGGTTCGGGACTCATGCCGTCAGGTTAGCCGACTGCATACAGATATGCTAATAAGACGGATATCAAGTCTTAGGTCCTTGATCTCCTTAAAAAAGGGATGGGAGGAACTGGCCCCCAATTTTTCCTCTGGCCGGGAGTCAGAAGATATTCTGCCGGATTTAAGTTTCGGGGTGGCTTCTTATCCGCTCAGGCGGCCCTACTCAGGCCAGGAAATTACCCTCAAAGACTAACTGGGCCGGCCCGGTCTGGTAAATCTTGTCTTTTTCCCATTCCACCACCAGCGGGCCCATGCTGGTCCAGACCTTGACCTTCCGCTCGGTCAGGCCCTTCAGGATGGAAGCTACAGCCGCAGCGCAGGAGCCGCTGCCCGAGCTCAGGGTTTCGCCCACGCCCCGTTCCCAGAACAAGACCTCTATTTCCTGGCGGTTGAGAACCCGGATGAATTCCACGTTGGTCCGGCGGGGGAAGAAGGGATGGTTTTCCAGCTCCTGTCCCACCTGGTGCCACTCAATCCTGGCCGGGAAGAACCTTTCGACGAAGATATCGCAGTGGGGGTTGCCGACCGAAACGCAGGTGATGTGATAGACCTTGCGGTTTATAGACAGGGGATAATCAACGATGACTTCGTGTTCCTGCCCGTCATCAAAGGGAATATCGCGGGAAGAAAAACGAGGCTCTCCCAGCTCGATTCTGATTTCAAGATGGGTCCCGTCCTGTTTTTCCAGTTCGCAGCTGCGTTCCCCGGCCACGGTCTCGAAGTCTATTTTCGAGCCCGTTACCCGTTTCTGGTAGAAAAGGTAAGCCGCGGCGCAGCGCAGCCCGTTGCCCGAAATCTCAGCTTCCGAACCGTCGGCGTTAAAGATGCGAAAGCCGAACCGCCCCTCCCGGCCCTCTACCGGCCAGTAGAGGATGAGGCCGTCAGCCCCCACGCCGGTGTGGCGGTCGCACAGCCGGCGGGACATCTCGGCCAGTCCGGCTTCATCCAGCTTCTGGCGGTCTTCCACCACCAGGAAATCGTTGCCCAGGGCATGAAGCTTGGCGAAACGCATCAGGGCACTCTCAGGGTGACGATAAAATCAATCTTTTCCCCGTCGCTTTCTCTCCTGACCAGCAGGATGATTTCTTCTCCAGATTCGGTCTTCTTCAGGATGTCCTGGAATTCCCTGACCGAGGCCACTTTCACCCGGTTGACTTCGAGGATGATGTCCCCGGTCTGGAGTCCGGCCCTGGCCGCCGCGCTGTACTGCTTGACTTCAGTTATGAGCAGTCCTTCGGTGGTGCTCAGGCCATAGCGCCGGGCCAGAGACGGGGTGATGGCGGTGAGGCTCAGGCCAACGTCCTTATCCAGGCTCTCTTTCTGGCTGGGAGTTTCTACCGGTTCCAGTTCATCCACCCGGGCCTTGACCGTCATTTCCTTGCCGTCGCGGATGATTTTGATGGTCACCAGGTCACCCGGCTGCAGGTCGGCCACTTTGAACCGCAGGTCCTTCCAGTTCTCCACCGGCTGGCCGTTGATTTCTACTATGACATCATATTTCTTTAAGCCAGCTTTCTCGGCCGGGCCCTCGGGTTCCACCTGGGAAATGATTACGCCCTTGTTCACAGTCAGGTTGAACTGCTTTTTGATAGACTCAGTAATATCGGTGCCCCTGATGCCGAGCCGGCCCCTGACCACCCGCCCTTTCTCCTTGAGCTGGGCCACGACTTTTTTGGCCAGGTCGGAGGGTATGGCAAAGCCGATGCCGATGTTGCCGCCGCTCGGGCTCAGGATATTGCTGTTGATGCCGATTACTTCACCTTTCAGGTTGATGAGCGGTCCGCCGCTGTTACCGCGGTTGATGGCGGCATCGGTCTGGATGAAATCTTCGTAAGTCGGGGTGTTACCGCCCAGTCCCAGCTGGCGCCCCTTGGCGCTGATAATCCCCGCGGTCACCGAGTGCTCCATGCCGAAGGGATTGCCGATGGCCAGGACCCATTCACCGACCTTGATGGCTGAAGAATCTCCCAAAACAGCGTAGGGGAAATTCTTGCCTTCAACTTTGAGCAGGGCCAGGTCGGTGGCCGCATCCCGCCCGATCGGTTTGGCTTCGTATTCCTTGCCTTCAACGGTGGAGATTCTCACCTTGACCGCATTTTCCACGATGTGATTATTGGTCAGAATATAACCGTCAGCTGAGATGAAGAAACCGGAGCCTTCGGCCTGGGAGCGGTACTCCCGCTGCCGGTCGCGGGAACGGGGAGGGTTGCCGAAAAACCTGTCCCAGAAATCCTGGAAGGGCCAGTCCTCGTCGAAGCCGAAAGCTGGCATCTGTTCCACTCGCTCGGCTACCACTCTAACCACGGCCGGGCCTACCTTTTCCACCACCCGGACAAAATCCTGGTTGAGGGATGCTTCTGGCGCCGGCAGTGGTTTTTCAGCCGCCAGCAGGTGGTTGTTCAGGGTCTGGCCCGGTCTTTCCGGGCTGGAGACGGCTGCCGGCCTCTCCGGTGACAGCAAAATATATCCGGTCACAAGCATACCGGCAAAAAAACTGATAGCTCCAATCCACAGGAATTTTTTCATGGTGAGCCTCCCTCGAAGATAATTAAAATTAACACAATCAGCCATAAAATTCAATGGACACCGGGCTTACCTGGCCCGATTTTATGATTAACCAGCTTCTGCTCGGAATGGTTGCAGGTTGCAATACAAATAATTCATCGGTAAGATAAGACAGAATGAAGAAAGAAGTGATGACCGAGGCTGCCCGTCGCCGCCCGACCAGAAAAGCTCTGTTTCTGGTCATAGAAGGCATAGACGGTTCGGGCAAATCCACCCAGGTGGAACTGCTGGCCCGTCGCCTGCGCCGCCGGGGGCTTCAGGTGGTCACTTTAAGGGAGCCCACCCAGGGGAAGTGGGGCCGCAAGATAAGGGAGCTTTCTAAAACCAGCGGTTCAGTGAGGCCGGAAGAAGAACTGGAGCTTTTTATCCGGGACCGCCAGGAAAATGTGGCCAGGAACATCAAACCGGCCCTGAAATCCGGCCGGACGGTGATTCTTGACCGCTATTATTACTCTACTCTGGCTTACCAGGGGGCCCGGGGACTGCCGCTGGAGGAAATCAGGCGCCGCCACCAGAAATTCGCCGTCGTCCCGGACCTGGTGTTTATCCTGGATGTCCCGGTCAGCACCGGGCTGCGCCGGATTAAGGACCGTCCGGTCATCTACAGCCTTTTTGAAGAAAAAGAATACCTGAAAAAGGTTCGGAAAATCTTCCTTTCCTTCCGCGACCCGGAAGTAGTAGTGGTTGACGGGCGCCCGCCGGCAGCCGTCATCCACCGGAAAATCTGGTCGTTGCTGCTGAAGAAATTTCCGCAGCTGAAATAGCCCCGCCGGCATTGTTTTTTCTACCTGTAATCTGATATATTGTTTTACTTACCGCTGTTATTCGGCCCGTAGCTGGAAAAAGATGCCTGACAGAAAAAAGGTCGTTTTCAAAATTAAAATTCCCAGATTAAACCGGAAAAAAGTCCTGAAAGGACTGCTTCTTTCCCTGGTGCTGCTGGTGGCCCTGGCCCTGGGCGGTTTTTTCGGCGCCTACCTGGCCATCAGGGAAAACCTGCCGGATGTGGGAGAGCTGGAGCAGATTAAACCCAAGATAATCTCGGCCGTCTATGCTGACAACGGCCAGTTGGCCCGGGAATTTGCGGCCGAGAGAAGAATCCAGGTGCCATACGAGAAAATCCCCGAAGTCCTCAAGCAAGCCATCATTGCCACCGAGGACCCCAGGTTTTTTGCCCATAAAGGCATTGATTACCGCGGTATCCTGAGAGCCTTAAAGGAAGATTTTTTCCGGATAGTCCTGGGCAAGAGCCGGCTGCACGGTGGCAGCACCATCACCCAGCAGCTGGCCCGCAGCC
>DMVN01000199.1 GCA_003476685.1 Acidobacteriota bacterium
CGGTCAGCCCGGGCGGCGCTTCCAGCTCCAGGGTTAATCTTTCCATGTCAACTGCTGTTATAAAACGGACTTTCAGCAGAAAAGTTTCACCCGGCCGGACTGCCCGGTAGCCGAACCACAGGTTGAGCTGGGCCAGCAGCAGAAAAATCGGCAGGATCATAACCAGCAACGGCTGGAGATTGTAAAGCAGGTAACGCAGGTTGGCCGCCACCAGCTGTTTCTGGCTTCCGAGCTGTGTCCGGAAATCGTTCTGGTACAGTCTGATTTCCAGCAGGCTGGCCTTGATGCGGTTTTTAACCTGCTTGATCCCGGCCTGATTGGAAGTCTTCTTGTAGACCAGGAGCAGCAGCAGGGCGGTCAGCAGAGAAATGACCAGCATGGCCACCCAGGGATTAAAGAAAGAAAAGGGAAGGAAAATAACCTTGAGGATGGTTCCGACCGCGCTGTTCAGCCACCAGAGCATGAGTTGTCAATCCCGCCGGTCTCAGGAGATGTAGCCCAGGCCCTTGAGCCTCTTCTTGATTTCTTCTTCTGAGTCGGCTCCTTCAAACCGGGCCACTTCTTTTTCCAGGAGGTGGATGATAAACTCCTCGGCCGAGCTGTAGCCGGCGACCTCGGCGATTTTTTCGATTTTCTGGTAGAGCTCTTTCTCCAGCTTGATCTTGGCCTTGCCCATGGCTTACTCCTTTCTTCAGGTCTCTACTGGCGGCCGGGTTTTAGAAAACCGGACGGCCGCTGATCTCAGGTGGAATTTTAACGCCGAACAGGGATAGAATTCCAGCGGTCACATCTTCCAGGGCTGGCGACTCCAGCCGGGCCGGGCGGTTGGCCAGCAGCACCCCCGGAATCAAGTCGGGGGCGGTCATGTGGTCGCCGCTCCATTTCTGCGGATTGTTCTCGATGAGTTCGCGGGGAAAACTCCCCAGGGGTGAATTCCAGGAGATGCGGTAGTTGCGGTTGAAACCGAGGATGATATCCGGAGCTTCAGCCACGTGGGCCCCGCTGAAAACTTCCTGGCTGATGTAGGCTTTCAGTATCACCCGTTCACCGGTCAGGGGGTCGGTCACCTGTTCCAGCTTATAAGCCAGCTCCCGGAGCAGGGGCAATTTTTCTTCCGGCCGGACAATCCCCTGGGCTTCCCGGCCCTTGAGGTTCAGGTAAAGGGCGTTCAGCCCGACCCCGTAGGCCCGGGTTCTGGACCAGTCGGTTGTCTGGAACAGGCTGACTTCTTCCGGCCGCCGGCCGGGCCGCAGCACATGATAACCATTCCTCAGCAACCAGGTGTTGAGGTTGAAGCCGCGGCGGAAGGGACAGAAGCCGTGGTCGGACATGACCATTACCACTGTCTGGCGGTCAACTTTCTCCAGAGCCAGCTGCAGGGCCCGGTCCATCTGCTGGTAGGTATTTTCAATCACCCGGCCGAACTCGGCCGCCAGCTTTTCGTCGTAAGCCGGGTGGTCGCGGTCAATCAGCCGGAAGAACATGTGCTGGCGCTGGTCGGTGTTGGAAAAGTAAAAGAAAAGCAAGCCCGAGCGGAAATTATTCAGTTCCTCCTCCAGCATGGCCATGGATTCCTGGTAGACCAGCTCATCCTGCTGCAGGAATTCCTTTTCGTCCAGGACATCGTTTTCCAGGGCGGCGGTGTCGGCCGGCAGGCCCTTGGTAAAAAACGGTCCGAATTTTCTGGCCAGCTCCCGCGAATAACTCTCGGGCGTGCTCAGCGGCAGGGCCGGGTCAGCCGGGTCGATGTTGATGGGGCTGACGTACAGCTTGAACTTGGGCCTGACCTCTTTCAGGTAGAACAGGCAGAGGCCGCTGACACTCTGCGAAGGAATGAACTCGAACCTGATTTTCTTCCAGCCGCTCCATTCTTTTTCCCTCAGGATGAATTCCTGGTCCTGGTAGGAAATTTTGGCCACCGGCTGGACCGGGTCGATGAATACCTTGAAATCAACGAAGGTTTCCGGGTTGCCTTTCTTGAAAGGATTGTTGGGCCCGGGAATCCTGGCTTCCACCCGGTTGCCGATGACGTAAACATCGTGCACCCGGCCGCCGCCACCGTATTCTTCGGTGACCGTCTTGTACTCGTTGGTGTAGTAATTAAACAGGCCGTAGTATCCCTTGAGGTCGGGAGTGCCCATGCCAGAAAAAGTTCGCTGCCTGGTTTCCACCGGTGGGTAATTTGAAGGTATTTTAAAGATGGTAGCCGGGATGTCGTAATCTTCCAGAATCTGCCAGAAAGCCCGGCCCCGGCGCAGATTCCTGACCTGGCCCCCGGACAGCGGGATGGTCAGCTGGCCCAGGCGCAGCTGGTGCCTGGCCGGCAGGCTCTCCGAGGCTGAAAAAACCGGCAGGTAGGTCTGCGGGTCGCGGTGGACAAAATCAAAAATAGCGTGCCCGCCCGGGTTGGTCCCGGTGATAAAATTGGCCCAGGCCACCGGGCTCTGCGGCGGAATGCTGGACCGAAGCGGTTTAAAGCTGCCCGAGGCTGCCAGCTTCTGGAAGTGGGGGAGTTTACCGGCTTCCAGGTAGCGCTGGAGAAGGACAGTGTCCAGACCATCCATGCCCAGCACCAGGATTTTCAGGCCGGTTTCTTTCCGGCCGGCCGTCCGCAAGAAGGCTTTACCCGGAGTCAGCAGCAGGCCGGCTGAAGTTCCCAGGACCAGCTGCAAAAAATCTCGCCGTCTCAGGGCCTCTTCATTTTTTCTTTCGCTCATCGGCTTTTACCTTCTTCTGTCGGCCGCCCGGTTTCTCTGTATTTATTTTACCCGATTCGGACCTGAGAAGCGACCTGCCGTCCATGTAGCCCGGGGCCTTTAAACCGAAAAGCTCCAGGACGGTGGGCGCTATGTCCATGATGCTGGCCTCTCCGGCTTCCAGTTTGAGGTTGCTGAACAGCACCCCCGGCACCAGGGCCGGGTCAAGGCAGTGGTCAGCCGACCAGGCCTTGCGGTTGTCCTCAATCACCGTCCGGTTGACCTTGCCCACCACCGAATCCCAGGAAGCCCGGTAACCCTGGTTGTAGGCCACAATCAGGTCTGGAGCATTATCGCGGTATGGACCGTTATAAATTTTTTCGGTATCTATCAGGCGGTTAATGGCCACCGCGCCTTTTTCCTGGTCTTTGAGACCCGAGAGTTTTTCTGTTAGTTCCTGTTTCAGGCGGCGGCTTTCTTCACCCGGTTCTACGGTACCCTGAGCCTCGCGCCCCTTGAGGTTTAGATAGATTCCAGCCAGGCCCAGGGCATAAGCTTTCGTCCGGTTCCAGTCGACCTGCCGGAACCATTCCTGACTTTCCTCAGCTCCGTCCTTGAGCTTTAGATAACCGTTGAGGTACAGCCAGGAATTCAGGTTAACTCCCCGGCGGAAAGGTTTGAAGCCGTGGTCGGACATGATGAACAGGGCGCTGCGCTCGCCCATTTTGTTCAGCACCTCTCCCACCAGGGCATCCATCCGGCGGTAGAGGTCTTCCAGCACCCGGCCCCCGTCAGCCAGCCTGGCCGTCGGCTGGTAGGCCGGGTGGGTTTTATCCAGGTAGCGCCAGAACATATGCTGGACGCTGTCGGTCGTCTCAAAGACGCAGGCCAGCAGTCCGCGG
>DMVN01000056.1:0-451 GCA_003476685.1 Acidobacteriota bacterium
GCCTTGGCCTCAATCTGGCGGATCCTTTCCCGGGTAACCTTGAACTGCTGCCCGACCTCTTCCAGGGTATGCTCGTTGCCGTCGCCCAGTCCGAAGCGCATTTTCAGGACCCGGGCCTCCCGGTCGGTCAGGGTCTTGAGGGCTTCGTCTATGTGTTCTCTCAAGCTCTGATGGATGACCGTCTCGGGCGGGGAAGGCAGAATCTTGTCCTCAATGAAATCGCCCAGGTGGCTATCTTCTTCTTCCCCGATTGGGGTTTCCAGGGAGATGGGTTCCTGAGCTATCTTGATGATTTTCCGGACTTTGCTCACAGGCATGTCCATTTTCTTGGCGATTTCCTCACAGGTCGGTTCGCGGCCGAGTTCCTGCACTAACTGCCGGGAAATCCGGACCAGCTTGTTAATGGTCTCGATCATGTGAACCGGTATCCTGATAGTCCGGGCCTGGTCGG
>DMVN01000056.1:506-8848 GCA_003476685.1 Acidobacteriota bacterium
TCCTGGATCAGGTCAAGAAACTGCAGGCCGCGGTTGCTGTATTTCTTGGCGATGCTGACCACCAGCCTGAGGTTGGCTTCCACCAGCTGTTTCTTGGCCTGTTCGCTGGAGCTCTTACCCATCATGATGGTGCGGACGGCCTTTTTCAGGGCCTGAGAATCCAGCCCGATGTCCTTTTCGATGGTCCTGATTTCCTGGTCGATTCTCCTGATCTCGTTTTCGAAGTCTTTCTTTTCGGCCAGAAACTTCTGGTTTCCGGCCGACCGACCTTTGGCGGCTTTCCCTGCTTTTTTCTGGTCCCGGGGCTTGCGCTTCAGGCTCTGCTCCAGTTCCCCCCGGCGGTACTCCAGCTCGTTTACCTCGCGCAGCTTGTCCTTCAGCTGCTCGATAACTGTCTCCCGCAGCCCGGGTTGCAGGTTCAGTTCCCGGATGAGGCGGCTCAGCTTGACTATAATCCGGCCCCTGGCAAAATTGAACTTTTTCCGGCGAGGCAGGGACTCAATTTTCCTGGCCAGGTCCTTGATGGTCTTGATCCGGTTCAGGAGTTCCTGCTGTTTTTCCATCAGCTTTTCTTCGGCCAGCTCCTCGTCGTTGAAATCGAAGTATTCCTGGATGGTTTCCGGGAAATCCCTTATTTTCTGTTCAATCTGCAGGATATTGGTCAGGACCAGCCGGGTCTTGGACAGGGCCTTGATGATGGCTCTTTCGCCCCTTTCAATTTCCCGGGCAATGGCAATTTCTCCCTCCCGGGTGAGGAGCGGGATGTTGCCCATCTCCCGCAGGTAAAGCTTGACCGGGTCGGTGGTCCTTTCCAGACCATGGGTGCAGACCGGGACTTTTTTCTGGGGAAAGGGAATGATTTCCCGCTGCTGGGAATCAAGAATCTTGATCCCGTAGCTATCCATCGAGCTGAGGAAATCATCAAAATCATCCTCGGCCCCGAAATCATCGCCCAGAGTCTGGTCGATTTCTTCCCAGGACAGGAAACCCTGCCTTTTACCCTTGGAAATCAGCTGGAGGATTTCTTCTTTCTGGTATTTTTCGTCAGACGGCACTTAGCGCCTCCTTTAATTCCGTCGGCCTGTATGCTTTTTGCTGAAATCTTTTTTTATTTTCATAGCATCAAAATTTGCCTGGTGATTTCATGTTTCTGATAGAGCAGGGACATCAGCTTTTCCTTATCTCCCTTCTTCTCGGTCAGGGCTATTTCTCTCTGAATTTCCTTCAGCTTTTTCTGCAGGCTGTTCTTCTTCAGGGTGTTCAGGCAATCCAGGGCTTCGCCGATGGAACCTTCCGGAATATCCTCCTGCAGCACCCGGCAGAGCTGACCCAGCAGTTGCGGTGTAACCAGGGTCTGGAGCGGGCCCAGGCTCCAGTTCTGTCCCTGCCGGTGGGAATCAATAACATACCTGATGACGGGCTCGCTGGCCAGTCCCCGGAAACAATCCGATTCCATTTCCCCGAGAATCATTCTGGCCACCTCCTGCTGGTTGAAAAGCAGCTGCAGCAGCCTTTTTTCCGCCGGCAGGAAAATGTCTTTCTCTTCCTGGCTGGGAGCCGGCCCTGATTTCCGGCTTTCGTTCAGCATCTGGCGTAGAGTGTTTTCGTTGATTTTGAAGTATTCAGCCGTTTTCTTTAGGTATTCATTTCTGACAATGCTATCTGGTATCCGCATGACTTCCTGGATAACCAGACGGGCCACCCGGCTTTTTTCTTCCGGGATGTTCAGGTTGGCGCCCCTGGCGTACTGGACCGTCAGGAAACGGAATCCATCCTGGCTGCGGCGGACCTGGGCCTGGTATTTTTCCACCCCGTATTTCTTGATGAAGGCGTCAGGGTCGAGCTTTTCTGGCAACACCAGGATTCTGACCTGGAGTCCCTTTTCCAGGCAGATGGGAACCGCCCGCAGGGCAGCGTTCAGGCCGGCTTCATCACCGTCGTAGTTGATGATGACCCTGGGAGCATACCTCAGGATCTGGGCTGCCTGGTGGGGAGTGAGGCTGGTGCCCATGGAAGCGGCGATGTTCTGGACTCCGGCCTGGTAGAGCGCGGCAAAATCGGCATAACCTTCCACCAGGATCATCTCACCCGCCTGGCGGATGCTATCCCTGGTAAAATTCAGTCCGTAAAGGAGGTGGCCTTTGGTAAAGGTCTGGGTTTCGGGGGAATTGAGGTACTTGGGCTGAGCCTCAAAAATGGTCCGTCCCCCGAAAGCTACCACCCGCCCGGTCAGGGTAAAGATGGGGAAAATAATCCGGCCCCGAAAACGGTCCCGGTATTCGCCGGCTTTCTGCCCCGGTACAATCAGCCCGGCTTTTTCCAGCAGCTGCGGGCTGTATTGCTGCTTAAAGGTTTGAAACAGGGCATCCCAGGAATTCAGGGCGTAGCCCAGCCTGAGCTTCTTGATGGTGTCTTCCGAGAACTGCCGTCCCTTCAGATATTCCAGGGCTTTATGTCCTTCGGGCGTCTTGAACAGGTTGTTCTTGAAATAATTAAGGGCCTTTTCGTTAATCTCAAAAATTTTTTCTTCCAGCCGCGCTTCTCCGGCCGACTGACGGGGCTCCGGCAGGGGGATACGATATTTCTCGGCCAGGAACCTGACCGCCTCCGGGAAGGTCAGGTTCTCTTTTTCCATGACCAGGGAAAAGAGGTCGCCGCCGATGCCGCAGCCGAAACAGTGAAAGAGCTGCTTGTCTTCATCGACAGTGAAGGAAGGGTCCTTTTCAGAATGGAATGGGCACAGGCCGACCCATTTCTTGCCCCGTTTCTTGAGGGTGGTATACTGAGAGGCAATTTCGACAATAGAAGCCGCCGCCCTGATCTTTTCGGTTATCTCCATTAGGCTACGTAAGGTTTGCTTTTCTCATATAAAATAGGTTCGTCCCCCGCAGTTGTCAAGTAAACTACGGGCAAAAAATTATTTTTTTCAGCCAGAAAAATCATAGGTGATTAATCAAACTGGCCAGATAGCCGGCACCGAAGCCATTATCTATGTTAACCACGGCCACCCCGCCTGGACAGGAATTGAGCATGGCCAGGAGGGCCGACAGCCCCTGGAAGTTGGCCCCGTACCCTATGCTGGTGGGAACCGCAACGACCGGAGCCCGGAACAGCCCGGCCACGACACTGGGTAGAGCCCCTTCCATGCCAGCTACCACCACCAGCACCCGGGCTTCCTTAATCCGGTCATAGTAGCTCAGCAGACGATGCAGACCGGCCACCCCAACGTCGTAGATGCGGTCGACGGTGTTACCGAAAAATTCGCAGGTCAGGGCTGCTTCCTCGGCCACGGGCATATCAGAGGTGCCCGCGGAGATTATGGCTACCCGGCCCTGGCCAGCGGGCGGCTTGCTGGTGATTACGGTCAGGCACCTGGCCTGTTCATGGTAGGTGGCCTTTTTCAGGCGAGTTTTAATTTTCCGGTAATTTTCCGACGACAGCCGGGTAATCAGCAGGTTGGAGCCCTTTTTGAGGATGGCGGTGGCAATCCTGACCAGCTGCTCGGGGGTTTTCCCCTGTCCAAAAATAACTTCAGGGGTGCCTCGTCTCAGTTCCCGGGAATGGTCAACCTTGGCAAAACTCAGGTCCTGATAGGGGAAATCCTCAAGCTGTTTCAGGGCCTGCTGGGGGGTGATTTTTTTCCGGTAAAGTTTATCCAGGATGTCAGCCAGAAGCTCTTTCACGCAGGAATTTTAGCATAAAAGAGGCGCTTTGGCATCACCCCGGGCAATTTTTAAGGCCACTCGAGCTCGGCTTGATAATCGGTTCTCTATGTTGTAAAATAGCAAAAACTTAAGTTATGGATTGATCAGGAGAGAGCAGTGAGCGAAGCCAAGAGAAAAGATGATTACCAGAAAGCATTAAGCCTTTACAATCAGGGCATAAAAGATTTCCGCAAGGGAGATCACGATAAGGCTCTGGCTTCTTTCCAGGAGCTCCTGGAAAAATACCCGGAAGAGCATGAACTGGTGGACCGGGCCAGGGTCTACATCTCCATCTGCGAGAGGGGCGCCAAAAAAGAGTCCATTTCTCCGCGTCACCTGGAAGATTATCTTTTCTATGCCCAGATGAAAATTAATCAGGGTGACTATCCCGGCGCCCTGAAACTCCTGGAGAAAGCCCTGGAGTATAAGCGGGAAGAAGCCCGGGTTTATTATCTGATGGCCACGGCCTATGTCCAGGGTGGCCAGGCGGAAGAAGGTCTGGAAGCCCTGAAAAAAGCCCTGCAGAAAGACAAATCCCTGGCCGTCATGGCCCAGAATGAGCCGGATTTTGAGCCCATCTGGGAAGATAAAAGGTTTAAGGTGCTGGTAAAGCTTTCATGAAAAAGAAGTTACTGGTCATCGCCTGCGGGGACCGGGTCCCGGGCGACCAGAAAAGAACCCTGCCTTCAATCATCTCCGCTGAATCTCTGAACCATCATCTTCTTGGTCAGCTGATGAAACTCAGGCCAGAGCGCACGGCCCTGCTGGCCTCTGAGCCAATTTCGGTCAGCAAGGGCCGGAGAAAAGGATTGAAATTCCTTCCCGTCGAGGCCCTGTCTTATTCTCTGACCGGTCTGATAGAAAAAATAGATGGGAGAAAATCGGGCGCGGACCTCCTTCTTCTGTCGTTCGAATTCTTCCCCGGGGAAACAAACTTGTTGCAGAAAGTCCTTAACTTTCACCGGGAATCCGAATATGACCTGACCCTGGTAGGGGAGCGGGAAGAGGATTCAGCGGGCTGCCAGGGCGAGGATTATTTTGTCTATCCGGGGCTGGCCCTGGTTAAGACCGGGGAGACCCGGAAATGGTTAACTGGACTTCGACCCTTCAAGCCTTCTGGCGAGCTGGATGTAGTGGCCCTGGTAGAAGCAGCCTGGGCTGCGGATAAGAGGATAGGCTTTTACTGGGTGAAGGAAGCCGATAAGAATGACTTTATCCTGGTCAATTCGCTGGCTGATTACTCCCGGGTGGCCGAATTTCTGCGGCAGTTAAGAGTTGCCGAGCTGGAGAGAAAGGGAGTGTTTTTCCTGGACCCGGCTTCGGCCTGGGTTGATTCCCGGTCTAAAGTGGGCCGGGGCACCGTCATCTATCCCTCAGTGATTATAGAGGGCAGGAGCAAAATCGGGAAAGATTGCCTGATTTATCCCCATTGTCATATCATCAACAGCCGGCTGGGCAACAGGGTTACGGTCTTCGGGGCGACGGTAATTGAGGGCTGCCGGGTGGAAGACGAGGCCCAGGTGGGTCCGTTTTCCCGGCTCCGGCCGGAAACCTGGCTACGTCGGGGCAGCCACGTTGGCAACTTCGTGGAAATGAAAAAGACGGTTTTCGGGAAAGGTTCCAAGGCCATGCATCTCAGTTACCTGGGCGATGCCCGGGTGGGAGAAAGAGTTAACGTCGGAGCCGGAACCATCACCTGTAATTATGACGGGATAAAGAAAAATAAAACTTTTGTCGGTCGGGAAGCCTTCATCGGTTCAGGAACCGAGCTGGTTGCCCCTGTCCGGGTGGGGCGCGGAGCCTACGTGGCCGCCGGCTCGACCATTACCGAAAATGTAAAGCCAGGCGCTCTGGCCATCGCCCGGGCCCGCCAGGTCCAGAAACCGGGCTGGGTTAGAGAAAGAAAAGCCCGGGTCCTTGAGGCCGAGAAAAAGCCCCGGAGAAATCGGAAAAAAGGGAAATAAAGCCGGACAGCTTACGGGCAGCTCAGCTCCGGGTTGTGGCTTTTTTCTTTTCTGTCCGGTAGACGTAAGCAATTCTCTGGATGGCGGTTATATTGGAAACTACCGCCAGGATAACAATCGCTCCGACCATCATGGTGTCAAACCGGCCGGTGATGAGCCCCAGCAGGGTCGCCACAATCAGCAGCACCAGCCTTTCCGCCCTCTGCATGATTCCCAGCTGACAGCTTATTCCTAGGCTTTCGGCCCGGGCCTTGGTATAACTGACCATGGTCGAGCCGAGGAAAGCCAGGGCTAAAACCCATAATATCCAGTGGTTACGGAAATAAAATCCCAGGCCAAAATAAATGGCGAATTCCGAATAACGGTCAAGGCTGGAATCAAAAACCGCGCCGAAGGCGGTCTTCCGGTTGCTGTTGGTGGCCACCTTGCCATCCAGAATATCCAGCATCCCGCAGATAACCAGGAAGACCAGAGCCCAGGCCGGGTATCTGAGACCGTAGAACAAGCCAACCAGCAGGCCAGCCACCAGCCCAAGGAAACTCAAGAAATTTGGCTGTAACTTCAGCCGGACCAGGACCAGGGAAAAGCGGTCGAAGACTTCCAGGATGAAAATAATCAGGGCTTTTGGCAGTAGGCGAAAGCCTTTATTTTCATAGTTCACCATCGTCTTGGAATTATAATTTTTAGCTCGGGAAAAATCAACGCCAGCCCACAATATCTGCACCAAAGAAGAAGGAAATTATTGAGCTTGAAAGAAACTCGCCGGGTGCAGGCAGGCAACTAAAAACTCTGAATAAATTGTTCTAATTAAATGAATTAGAAAAATAAAAGCCCCCCATCCTGGGAAAATAAAATAATCAGGCCGACGGTTTTTATTCGGCTTGAAGATAAAAATAGGCTGTGATAATTTAATAACTACCTTATTTTATCAGCAAATTATCGGATTCTCCTGATTTACTTTTTCATAAGGAGTAAGGAGTCGGCCATGAAAGATAAGATTCAAATTAAAAAAACAGAAGGCAAGCTTGGAGTTATGATTCCCGGTCTTGGGGCAGTGGCCACCACCTTTATTGCCGGGGTACTGCTGGCCAGGAAAGGCCTGGGGCGGCCTTATGGCTCTCTCACCCAGATGGGGACGATCAGACTTGGCAAGAGAACCGAAAAAAGAGTGCCGAAAATAAAGGATTTTGTGGAACTGGCCGAACTGGAGGACCTGGTCTTTACCGGCTGGGACATTTTCCCTGACAACGCCTACGAGGCGGCCGTTAAAGCCGGGGTCCTGAGAAAAGAGCACCTGGAACCGGTAAAGGAAGAAATGGAAAAAATCAAGCCGCTGCCGGCGGTTTTTGACAGAAATTACGTGAAAAAGTTGGATGGACCAAACAAGAAGACCGGGGCCACCAAGTACGACCTGGCCTTGCAGCTGATGGATGATATTAAAAAATTCAAAGAAGAAAATGGACTTAACCGGTTGGTGATGATCTGGTGTGCCAGCACTGAAGTTTTTATGAAGCCGGACCCGGTCCACGCTACCGTGGAATCGCTGGAAAAGGCTATGAAAGAAAATCACCCGGCCATTGCTCCGAGCATGATTTATGCGTACGCGGCTATCAAGTCAGGTGTGCCCTTCATCAACGGAGCGCCTAATCTCACGGTTGATATCCCGGCCATGATGGAGCTGGCCAAACAGAACAACGTACCGATCGCTGGCAAGGACTTCAAGACCGGTCAGACGCTGATGAAAACCATCATTGCTCCAGGTTTGAAAGCCAGGTTGCTCGGTTTACACGGCTGGTTTTCAACCAACATCCTCGGTAACCGAGACGGCGAAGTTCTGGATGACCCGGATTCTTTTAAGACCAAGGAAGAGAGCAAGCTGGGTTCTCTTGAATACATCCTGCAGCCAGATGTTTATCCGGAGCTTTATGGAAAGTTTTATCATAAAGTTCGCATCAATTATTACCCACCCCGCGGGGATAACAAAGAAGGTTGGGACAACATTGATATTTTCGGCTGGCTGGGCTATCCGATGCAGATAAAGATTGACTTTCTCTGCCGCGATAGCATCCTGGCCGCGCCCATTGTCCTGGACCTGGTGCTGTTCATGGACCTGGCTCAGAGAGCTGGTTTCCGCGGTATTCAGGAATGGCTGTCCTTTTATTTCAAGACCCCGATGTGCGCCCCGGAGCTCTATCCGGAACATGACCTGTTCATCCAGTTGATGAAGCTAAAGAATACCTTGCGTTATATGAAAGGGGAGGAGCTGATTACCCACCTGGGTCTGGAATATTACGACTGAAAAAGCCAGCTCAGTCTGGTTGACACCTGTCTGGGTTTGTGAATTAATTAATTCTATTCTTTCCAACAAGAGGTTAAAGATGGCCAAAAAATCTTGCCGAATCAAAAAAAGGCCTGGATTAATTATTATCCTGGCGGCTTTTTTTCTTGGCTGGTGGGCACTCCCATCCTTTTCCCAGAGCAGTTACGACCTCAGCCGAGAAAAAATCCTGTTTACCGTCGGTTATGCTCATCTTGATACTCAGTGGCGATGGGATTATCAGAAGACCATCCGGGAGTATATCTGGAATACCATGGTAGATAATTTTGCCCTGTTTGAGAAATACCCCAACTATGTCTTTAACTTCAGCGGAGCCAACCGCTACCGGATGATGAA
>DMVN01000225.1 GCA_003476685.1 Acidobacteriota bacterium
CGTGGCCGTCTTTGATTCCAACCTGGAAACGGTGGCCACCTACTTAAAAGGCAAAAAAGTTTTTCCTGAAAGGGAAGGGGAGTGAGGGAATGAAAAACAAAATAGTGTTCGCCTTAAGGTCAAAACCCCGGAGCTGGCTTCTGGCGGTTGCAGCCGCGATCGTGGTCTGGGCCATAGCCAGCGGCCAGGGCTTCGGGCAAACGGTTAAAGGGCCAGCCGGAGGAAAGCTACCTGGTTTTGAGTTCAAGTTCCAGCCGGCGCCGGCCAACATGGCTGGATTTCCTGAGTGCGCTTTTACCCGGCCCTTCGGCTATAAAATGGAAAAATACGGAAGGACGGTGGCTGCCAGCAACATAGATAATAACCCGGAAGGCAGCGCCTGTCCGGTGGGCGGGCTGGGAGCCGGGGGCTATGAGTGGACCATCAGCGGTAATTTTCGCTACTGGTTCTTAAAATCAGGCTGGTACGTGGACGACCGGCTGCCGGCCGATGCCTTCCACCTGTTCCTTAAAAAGGGAAATCAAAAAATCGTGCAGACGATTTCCGCTGATAAACCTGACCAGGTGCTGCAGAGCTGGAACTGGAGCCTGGCTCCAGGAAGCGGTGATTACTTTGCCCTTTACCCCAAAAGCGGTTTTTCTTTTGAAAAGAACCAGAAATGGCCAGTGCGCCTGGCGGTAGTCCAGTTCTCGCCGGTCATTCCCCATAACTACCGGGAAAGCAGCTACCCGGTGGCCATTTATAAGTGGATAATTCATAACCCATCCCGGACCGAAGTTGAAGTTTCGCTGATGCTGACCTGGGAGAACATGGTCGGCTGGCAGGCGGTCTGGCCGGGCGGTTCTGTGCCCCAGACTCAGTTCATCTGGGATAAAAAAAGCCAGGGGAGTTACAGCGAGTTTGTCAGCGAGGGGCAGAAGAAAGGTATCATCTTCAGGCGAAAAGGACTGGACCTTAAAACAGGCAATGCCCTGGCCGGCACCATGGGCCTGGCCGCCCTGGAAATTCCCGGGGCTGAAATCACCTATCTCACCGATTTTGACTCGACCGGCGACGGCCAGGAGGTGATGGGCCCTTTTTCTGGCAGCGGACGGTTGCCCTCAGGAAAAGCGGCCACCGTTTCCAGGACTGGCCGAACGGCTTCCGCCCTGGCTGTGTCCATGAAACTCAAGCCAGGTCAGAAGGTGGAAGTACCGTTTGTTATCAGCTGGGATTTTCCTTACTACGAATTTGAGAAAGGCGTCAAATACCGCAAGAAATACACCGAATTTTTCGGTGGAGACGGGCAGCAGGCCCTGAAAATAGCCTTTGAGGCCCTCGACCGGTACGCCGAGTGGGAACAGGCCATTGACAGCTGGCAGAGCCGGATTCTCGGCCAGAAAAACCTTCCTCCCTGGTTTAAGCAGCTCCTGTTCAACGAACTGTATGTGCTGTCAGAAACCGGAATCTGGGAGGCGACCACCGACCTTTTTACTTACCTGGAAAGTGTTGATTACCTGATGTACGGAACCTTCGACGTTGATTCCTACTGCTGGCAACTGCTGGAACTGTGGCCGGAGCTCGAGTTGAAGAACATCAGGTTTTTTGCTCAGACCATCAAGATGCTGGACCCGGCTTATAAGATTTACCAGTACAATCAGACTTTTCCTCATGAGGTGCCGCCCGACAAGAAAGGATACTACTGGAATGTCAATAAAGAACCGGGCATGATACCCCACGACCTGGGCTCGCCCCGGGTGAGACCGTGGGTGGTCCTGAATGCCTTCGACTGGCAGAACGGAAACGTCTGGAAGGATTTGAACCCCAAATTCCCGCTCCGGGCCCTCAGGGATTATCTGGCGGCCGGAAAGGAAGACACCGATTTCCTGCGAGAAGTTTTTGCGGCCTCAGTCCTGGCCCTGGATACCCTGGAACGGAAGTTCGGCGACCCGGTCTCCCACATCCCGCAGAACGAAGCCATACCTGACCAGACCTACGACACCTGGCGGATGAAGGGCAGCAGCGCCTATGTCGGCCTGCTCTGGCTGTCGGCGCTTAAAGCTACAATCCGGCTGGCTGATCTGCTGCTGGAGAAGGGCTTCAGCCAGGTTGACGGCCTGAGCCTGGATAAGATTCAGAAAAAATATGCGGACTGGCTCCAGGCCGGAAAAACGGAGGTCCAGAAGTTATGGAATGAGGAAAAGGGCTATTTTCATATTGACAGCCACAACGACGATATCATGACCGACCAGCTTTTCGGGTTGTGGTACGGAAGCCTGCTCGGGCTGGAAGATAAAGACCCGGTGGTCAGCCGGGAACAGGTGACCAGGGCCCTATCTACCATTTTCCGCAACAACGTGGCCGGCTTCGGCGACGGCCTGATGGGAGCAGTCAACGGCCGGAGCGCTTCGGGTGAACAGCTCCTGAGCCAGCAGGGCGATGAAGTTTGGGTTGGAACTTCCTACGCTTTTGCTTCCAACTGCCTGCTTCACGGGCTGAAAAAAGAAGCCTGGCAGACTGTTTACGGCCTGTACCGGGTAGTCTGGAGTCCCGAGGGCCAGGGCTATTTCTTCAAGACTCCCGAGGCTTACCTGAATCCGGAAGAAAAAGTCTGGAATAACCCGGTCAATAAATACGGTCAGAACCTTTTCCGGGCGATGAAATACATGAGGCCGGGTGCGGTCTGGGCCGTTTACCGGTCCTGGCTTCAGACTGAGAGGTAAAGATAGTTCCCGATGAATGGAAATACTCCCCACCGGGCTCTGAAAATTGACCGGCCCGGGGTGAAGCCCCAGAACCGGGGCGGCGGTTTTTTGGCCGGCAGAGCCTCGAAGACAGCCTCTTCTTTTAATTTAATTCCCGGGTTCAGAAACCGGAGCGGGAAATTCTGGCTCCTTCAACTTTATGTTTCCGGGCTGCTTGGGGTGAGATGGAACCGGGCCGCTGATTGAGAGAAATGATGTGTTCTATAAGAGCCCAGGTTCGGGTCGATTGATTCTTAATTTCAAGGTGATAATATTGAGTATGAAATGAGTCAGAAGAAGCAGGCCAGAGAAATCAGCTCCAGGGAAAAAAAAGTAAGTCATCGTACCAGTCTGATGATTCTTCTGGTTCTACTAATCTTCATAGCCGGCGGCTTCCTGGCCTATAAATTCTGGCTGCAGCCGGGGTCTTCCTGGACGGGCTTCTGGAGAAAGCAAGGAGTGGACAGGCCCAATGTCCTGCTGATAACGCTCGACACCACCCGGGCCGACCACCTGCCGCTCTATGGTTATAACGGGGTTCAGACCCCGCACCTCAACGAGCTCGGTCAGAAGGGGGTGGTTTTTGACCAATGTGCCACCACCGCGCCCCTGACCCTGCCGGCACACTGTTCAATTTTGACGGGCTATTATCCGCCCTATCACGGGGTCAGAGTTAACGGCAACAATGCCCTGGCCGATGCTCAGCTCACGGCGGCTGAGATTTTTTCCGCTGCCGGTTACAAAACCGCAGCCTTCATTGCCGCTTTTGTCCTCGATGGCCGCTGGGGCCTGAAGCAGGGTTTTGATTATTATGATGACCATTTTGACCTGAAAAAATATAAACAGCTGGACCTGGGAACAGTCCAGCGCCCGGGAAACGAAGTGGTGGATTCAGCTCTAAAGTGGCTGGAAGAGAATCGGGAACAGCCCTTTTTTGCCTGGGTTCATCTTTATGACCCGCATCTACCCTACGAACCACCGGAACCGTATTTTTCTCAATATAAGTACTATCCGCCGGTCAGCCTTTATGACGGTGAGATTGCCTTCATGGATGAGCAGATTGGCCGGCTGTATTCCTGGCTGAAGAGCCGGGGCCTGGACCGCAAGACGGTTATCATCCTGGTGGGGGATCACGGCGAAGGGCTGGGAGACCACGGCGAGCTGGCCCACGGTTATTTTATTTATGATTATGCCGTTCACGTCCCGCTCATCGTTACCAGTCCCAACCCCGCTCTGCAGGGACGCCGGGTAAAGTCTCAGGTCAGCGTGGTCGATTTATTGTCGACCATGGCCGAGATGGCCGGGCTTAAAGTTCCCGCCACCCAGGGCCGTTCGCTGACCGGGTTGATGGCCGGGAAAAAAGCGCCGGAGATTCCCGCCTACAGCGAATCGCTCATCCCCAACCTGCATTTTGGCTGGAGCCCGCTGCTGGGCTTGAGGACGGCTGATTTCAAATTCATAGATGCCCCCCGGCCTGAGCTTTATGACCTGAAAAACGACCCGAAAGAGCTCAACGATGTCCAGAACCGCTACCCTGAGCTGGGCCTCAGACTGAAAAGAGAGCTGGATACTCTGCTGGAAGAAATCAGCCTGGGTGCGCCCGAACCCCAGGCCGCCAGCCTGGATTCGGAAACCATCGAACGTCTGGCAGCCCTCGGTTATATCGGGTCTTCCGTCAAGATGAAGACCAGGCCGGCCCGGGAACTGGCTGATCCCAAGGACAAGCTGGAAGTCTACGAACTGATTCAGCAGGCTGGCGACTGGATCAACCATGAAAAATATGACCAGGCAGTCGGAAACCTGGAGAGAGCCCTCAACCTGGAGCCCGGGATACCCCTGGCCAGGCTGTTGTTGTCCACCTGCTACGTGGAACTGGGGCGCAAAGAAGAAGCCAAGAAGCTCCTGGATGAAATCCTCAAAGAAGACCCCGACTCGGTCCAGGCCCTGATTGGCCTGGCCAATATACTGATCGGGGAAGGAAAAACCGAGGATGTGGTCACGCTCTGCAAGAAAGCCCTGTCCATAGATGACCGGAATATTCAGGCTTATACCTTGCTGGGAGAAGTCTATATCTCCCGGATGGAACATCAACAGGCCCGCCCTTATTTAGAAAAGGCCGTGGAAATTCAACCCAAAATGACCAGAAACGTGCAGAACCTGGCGGTCTGCCTGATCGGCCTCAAAGAGTACCAGCGGGCTGAGGAACTGTTGAAACAGGTACTGCAGGATTATCCAAAATTTCCTTTAACTTATTTTCATCTTGGGTTATTGTATGAAGAGCAGGGAAAATTAGATGAAGCCTGCCAGGCCTACAACCAGGAAATTGAAAATTATCCTGACCATTACCGGGCCCGTTTTAACCTGGGCAAGCTTCTGCTCAAGCGCGGCGACCTGGAAGGTTATCTGAAGCACATGGAGAAGGTAATGCAAACTGCCCCGTCTGAAGCCGAGGGTTACCTTTTCTATGCCCGGGGTAGACTCCTGCGACAGGATGACCCCGGAGAAATCCTGCCGCTGGTTACCGCCGGCCTGGAAAAGGCCAGAACTCCGGAACTCAAAGCCCTGGGTTATTTTCTCCTGGCTGACGTTTACAACCGGCTTGGTCAGCCGACCAAAGTCCAGGAAGCCCTGGCCCGGGCTAACCAGTTTAAGAATCAGGGAGAGGAGTCAAGGAGATGAAAAAAGGAAAATTTTCCAGCCTGCACTTGGGTAAGATTCTTCTGCTGGCTGTGGTGTTTTTCCTGTTTTGGCCCCAGGCTTACGGCCAGTACCGCGAATATCATCTTTTTGGCCTGGTGGTCGATACCGACAGCAACCCGCTGCCAGGAGTTGACATCTTTCTGCAGGATATGAACACCAGTCGTAATTACCGGGTACGGACCGACAAGAACGGCAAATACGTGCTATCAGGCCTGCCCCACGGCCGCTATCAGGTTACCGTTAAAAAAGAAGGTTACGAAACCAGGACCTTTGAGTGGGATTTTTCCCAGCCCCAGGAGAGAATGCAGAAAGTAGAAATGGAAACTATTATTCTGGCCTCAGGGGAAAAATTAAAAACCCTGGCCAGCCTGAAGGAGCTGAAAAAAGCAGTGGAAGAAGTCATGCAGAAAATCCAGCAGAATGAGCTGGAAAGCGCCCTCAGTCAGCTGCGAGAACTGGCGGAAAGGTTCCCGGAAGATTCCAACGTTCGTTACCTCCTGGGCGTGACCCTCGGCCGGATGCACCGTTACGAGGAAGCCATCCCCGAATTGACCCGGGTTACCGAGATGGCTCCGGAATTCGCCCCGGCCTACCAGCAGCTCGGGTTCTGTTACCAGAGCCTGAAAAATATGGAAAAAGCCCTGGAGAATTACAAGAAATCAGCCGAGCTGGACCCGGCCAATTCCACCAACCTTTATAACCTGGGTCTGATCCTGTTTGAGATGGATAAAGTTGACGAAGCCCTGGGCTATTTTGAGAAGGCCCTGGCGGCCAAATCAGATGACCCGGACACCCTGGAGATGATTGCCCGCTGCTACCTCAACAAAGGTGACCTGCCCAAAGCGGTGGAGTACCTGGAGAAAGCCCGGGCCCTGGCTCAGAACGAAGAAAAAATTAAATTTCTGGATAGCTTTATTTCTACTCTGAAAGCCCAGATAAAAAAATAGCAGTTTCTGGAGCAGTGAGCGGCCTTCTGGTCGAAGGAGAGTAACATAAGTTGTCGGCCCGCGGCATCCATTGGTTCCTGGCGATGATAGCGTAGCCAAAAAAGGCTTGACAGAAAAAAACACGCGGGGTTAAATATTAATAACAGGGAAAATTTAAGACGGAAAGGAGGTGAGAATGAAGGCTGTCTCCAAGAGGAAAAGTGTGTGAGGGTTTCTTCCTGCCTGCTTTTTCCAGGAGGGAAGAAAAAGCTAAAGGAAAAAGGAGGGTCAAATGAAGAAAGGGTCAATCAAAGCAAAGCTTTTTTCTCTGAGCCTGATCCTGTTACTACTGGCACCACTGGCTGTATCGCAGACCATTGAATACGGCAAGATCACCGGCGTCATCGCGGATGAAGAAGGTGCACCTCTGCCCGGAGTCACCGTTGAGATTACCGGACCCGCTTTGATGGGCGGGAAGAGAGCTACCACCACCTCGGCCCGGGGCAGCTATGTATTTATGAATGTGCCGCCCGGCAGGTACACGCTGACAGCTTCCCTGCCAGGCTTTAAGACCAGCAAACAGGAAAATATCGCCATCTCGGCCGGTTCTTCAGTGGTGGTTGACATCAAGATGGAAATCGGCAAGCTGGAGGAGACGGTGACCGTAACTGCGGCCGGACCGGTGGTAGATGCCAAAACTTCCACGGTGGCCACCAACATCAACAGCGAGTTGCTGGCCAAGCTGCCGACCAGCCGTGATGCCTTTTATGATCTGGCTCTGAGCACCCCGGGCATGGTAGCCCAGGGTAAGGATGGAAGCTGGCTGCCGAGCCCCAATGCTTATGGTGGTTCTTCCAACGAAAACGTCTTCTTGATCAACGGGGTTAACACCACCAACCCCAGGTCATCGGCCTACGGCTCGCTGGTTAACGTCAACTACAACGCCGTGGAGGAGGTCAGAGTTATTGCTCTTGGTTCCAAGGCCGAGTATGGCAGCTATTCCGGAGTGGCCATTGACGTTCTGACCAAATCCGGAAGCAACGAATTCCACGGAAATTTTATGGTCAACGGCGCGCCCAAGAAATGGATCGCCGACAACCAGCCCAAGCCGGAAACTCCCGGAGAAGAGGTAATTCTGGGTGATTTTGGTCCGTTCGGGGAAAAATTGTTCATCGGACCGGGGGATGACATCCTCAACAAGAACACCAAGGAATATGAGTTCAACTTCACTCTGGGCGGCCCCATCAAAAAGGACAAGGTCTGGTTCTACGGCGGTGTGGATTACATCCGGTCTGAATCCAAAACCCCCTTCTGGCCGGTGCCCAACAGGTACTGGGGACGGTTTGGTGATATCAAGCTGACCACCGAACCCTGGACCAACCACCGGGCCTGGATTTCCTATCACTATGAAAGGAATAAGGGGGATGGCTGGACCTGGAACCCGCACTGGGATGAGACCATGACCTACGGCCAGAACAGCTCCACTCACAGCGTTTCCGCTCAGTGGCAGTACATGGCCACCGGCAAGACCATTTTCACCCTGAAGTACCTGGGTTTCTGGCGGGATGACCAGCCCTTTATACCATCGGATGCGCCGGACCATCCCGGCTACATCAACTGGTGGAAGTGGAATGTCTACGGCATAAACGGCGCCTTTCCCTATGTCGAAGCCCAGAAATCCAGCCGTAACACCATCCAGGCCGACATGTCCTATTATGCCGAAAACTTCCTGGGTGAGCATGACATCAAGTTTGGAGTTCAGTACACCAGGGGCCGCGGCAACTGGCTGGGTGGCTACTTCCAGAATTACGCCAACTTTGCCTATCCGGCTCCCTGGGTCCAGTACATCCCGTGGCTGCAGAGCTGGTACGGAGCCACCGGACTGGTTTTCTACAACCGCCAGACCTGGTTGAATCCCTTCCTGACCGTCAGGACGGCTGACCAGATGGGCATCTTTTTGGATGACCAGTGGACGCCTCACAAGAGGTTAACCATCAACTTGGGCCTGCGTTTTGACCGGATGACCACCAAGTACGGCAAGGGAAAAGTCTATGAGTATGTAAACAGCCCGGAGGAAATTAACACCGGCCTGAAAGTTCTGAGAGACAGAGAGGGCAGCGGCAACATTTTTGACTTCAAGCTGTTCTCGCCTCGTATCGGGCTGACCTACGCCCTGACCAGGGACATGAAGACTATCTTCCGGGTGAGCTATGGTCGCTACTATCTGCCGCTCAGCGTGGAATACCTGAGAAGGTTCGGCCCGGACATGCCCATAGCCAACATCCATTACATCTTCTACAACATCCCCTTTAACCTGGTTGACCTGGACGGAGACAACTGGATTTCGGCCGATGAAACCACCAATGCGGCCAGGTACCTTTACGGAGATACCTATGTTGACCCGAATTCCCGTCCGAGCTGGTGGGATGAATATCAGGAGGATGATTATTCCTGGCAGTTGAAGGTCAAAGAAGGAACCAAGGACCAGCACACCGACCAGATTACCCTCAACCTGGAAAGGGAAATAATCAAGGACCTGTCGTTGAGCGCTACCTATATCTGGAAAAGGACCGGCAACATCTTTGTCAACTGGCCGTTGAATCAAGTTACCCAGGAACCTTTTGAATACGAACGCAAAAGCTTCACCACGGACTATGGCGAGACTGTTTCCCTGTACAGCGTTGTCCTGGAAGATTATAACGAGGACGGTGTCATCAACGGGGCTGACGTGGGCTGGATAGGTTCCCACCTGGATTA